>JAISZP010000178.1 GCA_031269135.1 Deltaproteobacteria bacterium
GCCTTATGTTTCAAGATGATTGGCGTCTCAAAACTGTATTGCGGAACTGTAGAACCCTCGGATCCTTTGCGCTACAAGCGTAAATCCAAGGAATTGCCTAGCCGCTTGCTGCAATTTTCCGAAGATAAGAAACCTGTAATCGTCTGGAACATGACGAGAGCCTGCAACTTATCTTGCGTTCACTGCTATGCTTGCGCGACTTCCGGCCCGGCCTCTGACGAGCTTACCAAACCTCAATCTCTCCGCCTAATCGATAGCCTGACCGATTACGGCGCCCCAGTCATACTCTTTTCCGGCGGAGAACCGCTGCTGCATCCACACCTCTTCGAATACGTCGCTCATACGGTCAAAAGAGGCGCCAGAGCGGTCCTGTCGACCAACGGCGTGCTTTTGACTTCCGACAAGGCGGCTCTGCTGCGCGACATCGGACTATCCTATGTAGGCATCAGCTTAGACGGCCTAGAGAGCCGACACGACCGCATACGCCGTCGTAAAGGCGCTTTCCGGCTGGCCTTGAATGCCGTCAGGGCGGCAAGAAGCGTGGGTCTTAAGGTAGGGTTGCGGCTGACCATGACTAAGACCAACTTTTCCGACTTAAGCGGATTATTCGACTTGATGGTGCAAGAAGGCATCCCCAGGGTCTGTTTTTATCACTTGGTCGATGACGGGCGGAAAGCCTCTTTGTCCTCCGAGTCCTTAAGCCATGCCAGTTCTAGATTAGCCGTCGATCTCATCGCCGCCAGAACTAGAGCGCTGCACAAATCGGCGACGCCGACGGAAGTGCTCACCGTCGACAACCAATCGGACGGACCGTACCTTTATTTGAAGCTCTTGGAAGAAGGCTTGGAAGAACAAGCCAAAAAATGCTACGAGCTTCTGCTGCTCAACGGCGGCGCCAGTTCCGGGCACGGCATCGGCGCCGTCTCTTGGAACGGCGACGTCCATCCCGACCAATTTTGGCGTTCGGTCGTGCTGGGTTCGGTCAAACAGAAAGATTTCCCCCTTATCTGGCACGACCCGAACAATGAATTGTTGTGCGCCCTCAAAGACAAAACCAAGCACATAACCGGTCGTTGCCGCAGTTGCCGCTTTCTTTCGGTCTGCGGAGGCGGGCTTAGAGCCAGGGCCTTTTTCAAGACCGGCGATCCTTGGGCTCCGGATCCCGGTTGTTATTTGACGGATGAAGAAATCGGCCTCGGCCAAGACGACGATCGATTGGCCGGTCAATGTTAGATAGCCGGTCAAAGCTGAAAGATTTTGCGCCCATCCCTCCCCCCAGGTTAGTCGCCTGGGAGACCGCCAGAGCCTGCAATCCAGCCTGCCGTCGCTGCCGGACCGAAGCTCGGAAGGAGCCTTCAGCTGGAGAGTCAAATCCCTCGGAAGCTGAAAACCTCATCAAACAACTCTCCGCCTTCTCTGCTCTTCCCATGACGATTCTAAGCGGCGGCGAGCCTCTGACGAGGCCCGACATCTTGGAACTCGCCGGCTTAAGAACGTCCATGGGATTCAGATTGCCGCTCTCGACCAACGGCGCAAACCTAACGGAAAAATCAGCAGACGACATAAAAAAAGCCGGAGCGGCAAGGCTTAGCTTGAGCTTAGACGCGCCGAATCCCACCGGACATGATGAATTCAGAGGACAAGCCGGTTCTTTCGAAACAACCGTAGAAAGCGCGAAGCTTCTTAAACGACGTCAGCCGCCGTTTCAAATAAACAGCGCCATCACAGCGCGAAATATCCGCCAAACCGAGGCGATTTCAGAACTTGCCTTGAGCTCAGGAGCGGTCGCCCATCACGTTTTTCTTCTAGTTCCGGCGGGAAGGACTAAACAGTCGGATACGAATTCTCTCCCCCAGGCTTATGAGCAATCTCCGATCAAACTCAAGCAGCGGGAAGGACGACTTAAGCTCGAATTTAAAGCGACTTGCGCCCCTCAATACCGGAGAATCGGCCTGCAACTCGGCTTGAAGCCGTCTCCGCGCTCATCTAGAGGCTGCCTGGGAGGGCGGTTCATGTTCATAGGCCATGACGGTCAAGTCGGCGCCTGCGGGCGCCTGAGGCTGCCGGCAGGAAACGCGCGCCAGGCTCGCCCAGTCGAAATCTACGACGCTTCTCCCCTGTTTGCACAGTTGAGGGACAAAAAATGCCGTCAGGGCCGTTGCGGCCGATGCGATTTTTTTGATATCTGTGGAGGTTGCCGGGCCGGAGCTTACGCTCAAGGCGATCGCCTCGGCCCGGAACCCCTTTGCCCTCACCAACCTAAAAACTCGAAGGGCGACGGATGACCCAGCAAACAAATCAACTCGACCACATCGACACCCTGATCCTAAACGCCGTACAAGACGACTTTCCTGTCTGCGAGCGGCCTTATTATGATTTAGCCCAGCAGTTGAACCAAGAGCACCGTTTGGCGCTTGACGAGAAGACCCTGCTGGAGAGGGTGAACACGCTAAGAGACGGCGGATTTCTCAGACGCTTAGGAGCTATTTTCAACTCGGCGCCGTTAGGTTATCGCTCCACTCTTTGCGCCGCAAAAGTTCCGCATTATCTTTTGGAAGAGGTGGCGGAAATAATAAACCAAAGACCGGAAGTGACCCACAACTACGTACGCAACGACGACTTCAACGTCTGGTTCACTTTTTGCCACAACCGACAATCCAGTTTGGACGATTTTTTGACGCAGCTCAGAGCCATTGAAGGCATCGGCGCCATCTTCGATCTGCCGGCAAGCAAAGTCTACAAAATCAGAGCAGTATTCACGATAACAGAGCAGTGAAAAATTCCGCAAAAAAAACCTTGATCGGCTTCAAGCCCCGTAAAGGCTGCTCTTTGCGGCGCAAATCCTTGAGTT
This sequence comes from Deltaproteobacteria bacterium, assembly GCA_031269135.1. Classification (GTDB taxonomy): domain Bacteria; phylum Desulfobacterota; class Desulfarculia; order Adiutricales; family Adiutricaceae; genus JAISZP01. The sequence goes on from JAISZP010000178.1 coordinate 2,852, forward strand.
CCAAATCTTTGTTATGCAAGTCTTTGCGAGGCCGACGATTTTGCGCAAACAAACACCAACGCCGAATGCGACGGCAATCTGCGGCTACTATTGATGAAACCGCAAACCAGCCGATTTCTGCAAGAAAAGCTTAGAAGTCTCTTGTTTTTTCAGCCTCTTTCAATTAATATGACTGAACATTATGGGCGGTTAACTCAGCGGCTAGAGTGCCATCCTCACACGGTGGAAGTCGGAGGTTCGAATCCTCTACCGCCCACCACCACCTAAAAACATATTATTTCATATCTGCCATGTCTACCTAAAAACCCTTGCAAATCAAGGGTTTTTAGTTTTTTGGCGCACCATGTCTACCATGTGAACTTAACACTTGAATTAATTTCTGGGGCGACATTTGGGGCAATTCAAGCCAAGCAGACATCAAAATGAAGCCGGTGTCTCCCCTAACTGACCTGAAGCTTAGAAAACTCAGACCTCAGAGCAGGCGCACTTCGGATAAAGTCCGAAAATCAATCAACATCAAGGCTTTTGGACTTTTTCTTCGTCTAAGGCGCTGGCAAAAAACGCTTTGCGTCCTATAATTTTGTCGGCGTCGAGCCAAACCAATATCGCCCCGTATTTCATGACTTTGGAGAGACGCCTTGCGCAAGCGTCATGTATAGTTATTGCAAGAAAAATAATAATGGCGACAAAGTTTTAAGAGCCGTCTTTTTCCCTATCTAAACAACTGCTGAAAGTTCTGGTTTTTTAAAATTAAATGATCTATAATGCCTAAACTTTGAACTTGAGTAGAGTTTAAACCCTCAGTCGCGAGCATATATTATTGTTGGCCGGATCAGCTTGACAAAGTCTTTTGACGCCTTTGAGCCATGATCGTTTAGTTTC
>JAISZP010000213.1 GCA_031269135.1 Deltaproteobacteria bacterium
GTCGGTTGGAGTTTCTTGGGGCGCAATTGCAGTACAACAGACAGGTAAGAGGATTGACCTCGCCCATCGCGTCGCCTTTGCGTTTGACTGTTCCGCACCGCTGAACCGTGTCCCAAGCGTTCTGATCCACTATCGCAGGGCGAGTGTTCTCAAAAATCAACCAATCATCAGGCGAACGCAGTTCGCGCTTGTCGTCTTTGAACATCGCGTCGAGCAAACTCTTCAAGGAGCTGTCGCTGATCGACGATGCCGTCGCCGACCGCATCATCGCCGTCGTCACGCGAGAGCCGCTCATAAAGAATCGCGACTTTGCCGACGTTCATCAACTCCGCACATCCTGACTCGCTCTTATTGCAACACAGCTTCAGCAGATTAGCAAGCGATATTTTCCCGCAAGCAAAAACACCGATGTCACATATATGATCGATGTGTAAAAACCCCATTTTACGGAAATTTTTGTTTTTAACTGATTGAAATCATTTGCAAAATTTTTTCTAGTTTGCCGATTTTGGACTATTCGCGCTTCATCATATATAATAAGGCATCGAATTTTAGTCCACCAGCTTGAAGCCTTCAACGCATCTTCCATTTTTCGGGTTTTCGGAGCTTATCCGGATTAACGTTCCGCTTAAACGCGTTTTCTACGAAAATGTGGCCGCCGGCGACGGCTGGTCTGTGCGCGAACTAATCCGATCGCCCTGTCCGGCCGCTTCGCCTCCGACTTCTTTCAGCTTAAGCTCACGGTTTTCCCTTTGGCTAAAGTTCCTACCGCCGACTCCGGCGCGGACATTTCACCGCTCTGGATGACGCCCATGACGGGCACACGGAAAAAGACGAATTCTCATCGTCGTTGCGAATTCGCCTCCATTTTTATGCAGGCCCTTGGTCGCTGTCGCCACGTATGATTTTCAAATAAATAGTTTGCGCCTTCGAAATTGAGGATTATCGCTCTTTGCGGACGCGCCAAATTCATTGAAAAGTTTAGAATTTTCACCGTATTAAGTCCAAATATATCTTGAATCCGACAAAAAACTGCCATTAATTAGTCGCAATCGATATCCAAGAGCGAATCTTGAGCTATTTTTAAGACAGCCAAATAGTCCGTCAATTATGCTGGACAATCTTTCTTTACTAGGGTAAACTTAGGATAAACTTAAAATCGAAAATAGGAAAAAACATCACTTTCAATTTTATAATGTTGCTCCCAATTTTGAGGGCGAATATTTTATCGACGCTTAGTCTATAATTAGCTCTTGAGCTTTTATAAACCCTTGCGAGCGCCATATTTTCTCTCGCGCAACATCGACAAGGCGACTTATCTTCAAATCTGCAAATGGATTTTGCTCTTAAACCACAGCTATCAAGATGAAAATGTCGTGGTGGAGCATCCAAGAGATAGCGATCTTGAGGCTAAAGACAATGGCGAACTAACAATCACTTTGCTATGAAGTCTCCTAGTTTTGCAGTCTCCTGGTTTTGCGGTCTTTTTGCCATACAGTTTTTTAGCTATAGGTTTTTTGACGCTGTTTACGCCCAAAACTATCGCAAAGCGTTTAATATGCTTGATGTTGATTTGAACTCAGGCTTGCTTAATTCGTCACAGAGTCGTTCGGCTTGTATTTGTCGCGTGCGCAATATTAAAAAAGAAAAGACCTTATAAATCCAAAATACTTTTTCTGGGGCAATAGCCGCCAAAAAGCGATGAATTTCATCGGCGCGCGGTATAACAACAATGAAGTTGGCTCTCAAGTCGCCTAGCAGACCTACCCTTTCATCTTGCCGACTAACCAAGACATTAACTCAAGAGCAATGATTCAATCTATTACCCCTTAAAAAAAGAATGTTTGACAGAAAAAGCAATTTCTTAAAGAAATAATAGAGCTCAAGCAATACTGTTTTTCACCATATAATGTAGCAGCATTTTATTTTTTAGTCTATCTCGTAGTTTCAATAGCAATATCCAAACAAAGAGAAATTAGGGGCCTAATTTTTTCACATTTTTATTGGAGCAAGGATGCAAAACGGTTTTTTAGGACTCGACATCGGAACCACCTCCATAAAGGCCCTAGTGGTCGACCATGTTGGGCAGGTAATTTTCAGCAGCAACCGTCCCCTTGAACTATTGACGCCCCAGCCTGCTTGGGCTGAACAAGACCCTGACGGTTGGTGGGAAGCAGTTCAAAACATACTCCACTCGATCCCAAAGACCATTAAGGTTCAACGCATTGGACTTTCAGGGCAGATGCATACCTTAGTGCCCATTGAAAGAGATGGACGACCAATCAGAAACGCCATACTGTGGTGCGACCAAAGAACGTCCGCCGAATGCGCCTTGGCGACCAAAAATCTAGGCGGAGAACGGCAGGTCATCGAGCTTATAGGAAATCCCATCTACCCTGGCTTCACCCTTCCAAAGTTGCTGTGGATGCGGCAAAATGAGCAGAAAAACTTTAAAAGAATAAAAACGGCTTTAATCGCCAAAGACTACATCGCCTATAAACTGACCGGCTCTATAGGAACGGATCCCTCCGACGCCGCAGGCTCGGCTATGTATGACGTAGTCAACAAAGTCTGGAGCGGGCAATTGCTGGAAAAGCTCGGCTTAGACCCTTCCATTTTGCCGCCGGTGACGCCGTCCCATGCCGCCAGAGGACTCTTAAGAACGGAACTGGCCAAAAGCCTTGGCTGGGATAGAGTTGAAGTGGCCTCCGGAGGCGCCGACAACGCCGTCTCCGCCTTGGGCTTGGGAGTATTCGCTCCCGGAGACTGCATGATTTCCATCGGCACGTCAGGCACCGTCTTAGGTCCCACCAACAACAACGTCCCTGACCAAAGCGGCAGATTGCACTTTTTCAACCATACGGTAGAGGGCGTCTCTTACTACATGGGAGTGATGTTGGCCGCCTCGGCTTGCCTAAACTGGTTCAAAGACAAGCTCAACACTTCGCTGACTTATGACCAGATTCAAGAAAAAGCCGAAAAGGCGCCGATAGGCGCCAACGGCCTTCTTTGGTTGCCTTACCTGCAGGGAGAACGCACTCCTCACCGAGACTCCAACGCCAGAGGCGTGCTGTTCGGCGTCTCGACAATGACTGATGAGGCGCAGATCTTTAGAGCGGTCATGGAAGGAATCACTTTTGGACTTAGAGATTGCTTTGAACTTCTTAAATACATCACCAAAATCGACAGGGTTTTGGTGGTCGGCGGCGGAGCCAAGAGCCGGCTCTGGAGGGAGATGTTGGCGACCAACATAAAACTCCCCGTAATAATGCCCGCTATCGATGAGGGCGGAGCCTACGGGGCGGCGATGTTGGCGGCTATAGGGACAGGCCTTGACGTCGCGACCGTCGGCCAGTGGCAAAAAACCGCCTCCGTCACCGATCC
>JAISZP010000217.1 GCA_031269135.1 Deltaproteobacteria bacterium
CCATATCCAATAGCCGAACGCGCGGCGAGTTCGGCCTCCGAGTGGTCGTCGCGCGCTTTGCATCCGAAGCGAATATACGTTATAATCGCTTCAATATTTGATGCGATTACGAGGTGTAAATGCTTCAGTATTTTTGGCAATCGGAACAATGGCCTCATTACCGCTGGCGGGCTGACGACATATTGGGACCGCTGGCGGAACTGCGCAAAGCCCAGGGCCGTGTTTTGGGTCTGGTGGCCGACTTGGGCTTCGACGAAAGCTTGCGGGCCACGGCCCTGGCTTTGGAGGAAGACGCCATCCAGACGGCGGCCATCGAGGGCGAAAAGCTGGATCGGGAAAAAGTGAGGTCTTCCATAGCCCTGCGCCTAGGCTTGCCGCAGGCGTCTCTGCCGCCGGTCGACCGGGCTGTGGACGGCCTGGTCGAAGTGCTTTTGGACGCCACACGCCGATACGACCAAGCCCTGGATGAAAATCGCCTTTGCGGCTGGCACGCCGCTTTCTTTCCCGCTGGCCGCTCCGGCTTTCAGAGCATCACTGTGGGCGCTTGGCGTATAGCCGACATGCAGGTCGTTTCCGGCCCCTTCGGTAAGCAAAAAGTCCATTTCGAGGCCCCGCCCCCTACCCGCCTGCCTGGCGAGATGGCCGCGTATTTCACCTGGTGGAGGGAAAGCCGGGGCAAGATGGACGGCTTGATCAGGGCCGCATTGGCCCAGCTTTATTTCGTCTCCATCCACCCCTTCGACGACGGCAATGGCCGTCTGGCCCGAGCCTTGTCCGATTTGGCGTTGGCTCAGGATGAAGGCACGGGACAGCGTTTTTACAGCCTGTCGGCCCAGATCATGAAAGAGCGCCAGGAGTATTACAGCGTTTTGGAGCGGACGCAAAAAAACGACGGCGAGTGCACTCAATGGCTTTTGTGGTTTTTCGGCTGTATGGCGCGGGCCATAGAAGGTACGGAGCAAATCTTGGCTCAGGTGCTGCTGAAGGCTAGATTCTGGCGGAAACATTCCGGGACTCCGCTCAGCGAACGCCAGAAAAAAGTCTTGAACCGATTGCTCGACGCAGGCCCCGGCGGCTTTGAGGGAGGGCTAACCACCCGTAAATACATGAGTCTGGCCAAAGCCTCCCGCGCCACCGCCTGGCGGGAAATCGACGACTTGTTGAAGCAAGGACTGCTCACGGCCAGGCCAGGCGGCGGACGCAGCACGGCTTATGATCTCGGCGGCTTATGATCTCGACGGCTTATGTATTGATCGGGGCGATGGATGAAAGCCGGACCGTGTGCTGCCGTAATCTTTGTCATGGCTGGCGAAGTCTGATATATTTCCCATGAAAGAGACGACCATGGCCGTCGACTCGGGAGCGGCGACGCTTTTTGCCGACAAATCACCCTGAGCGGGGAAGATGTCGGCCTCCAGCCGCCGCCGGACGGGCCGACTTGCAGGCGAAGGCCATGCTCATCTTTTGAATCGCATCGTTTTTCTTTGGGTTTGGCCTGTTTTACGGCCACTGCGGTCGGAGCCGCAAGCGCCTGCAACGGATGATTTTAGGTCGGCATGTCCGGCGGCGAGGGAGTCGTCCGGATCGTCGTCCTGTGCGGCGTCAGGCTGGTGGGGGTTTCGACCGGACGACGCAGGACGAAAGAAAAACCCGAAATCTTTTGTTTTCAAGGGAAAACGGACGATTTCGGGTTGATCCGAGCTAAAGTCTGGCGGAGAGAGTGGGATTCGAACCCACGGAACCTTTCAGTTCAACGGTTTTCAAGACCGTCGCCTTAAACCGCTCGGCCATCTCTCCGCGAAAATATGTAAAAACGCCGCTGCGGGACAATCAGCCATATCGTCAAGGCTAAGCGGCCTTGGAACAGTTTAGGTCGAAAATCGACGCGTTCAGGCATCCAAAGGGCGTCAAGCGACGATTGCCCAAAACCCGGCTTGGATAAGAATAGTACTCCACCTCCTCATTTTGATCAAGCAAAAATCGGAAAAATTGATTTTAGCCGAAAAAACCCGCCTGAAAGCCGGACGCAAAATTTCATCATATGACGGCTTTATCATAGGACATGGAACGGATCGACGGCGACAGTCCTAGGCATAGCAGGTTTCCCGCAATCGGCGCCGCAATGATTTTTCAGCCAAGTCTTTCATCATCAAAGATCTCATATCATCAAGATGTCGATAGTTTTTCGGCGAAACCTCAATTTGATCTTGAGCAAGAAATTTGGTAATATTTGGGAGTTAAAAATGGGGTTTTTATCGGTCAATATTCAAATTTCCGGAAGGGAAGCGCTTTTGATAGGGGCCGGTTCAGTCGGCCTTCGTAAAATGGAGGCGCTCTTAAAAGCCGGAGCGAGTCTTAGAGTAGTCGAACCAAATCCTTGCGATTCAGTCGTGGATCTTTGCGATAAAGGCCGCATCAGGCTGGAAAGGGCCTTTGACGAGGCTTTTTTCGACCCTTGCCCTATCGTCTTCATAGCCGTCGACGACGAAATTCAAAGCGCCGCGATAGCCGCCTCGGCCAGAAGCAGAGGGCTTTTCGTCAATAGCGCCGACAGACCGTTGGAGTCTGATTTTTTTCTGCCCGCTGTGGTCGATCAAGAGCCTTTTAGGATTGCGGTGTCCACCGACGGCGCCTCTCCAGCCTTAGCCGCCGAAGTGGCCGCAGAGTTGAGGGAGCGTTATCGAGGCTATGGAGTTCTCGTCGAGCTTTTAGGACGTCTAAGACAGCTCGTGCTTAAAAGCGACCTCGATCCAGCCGAGAGACGTAAGGTTTTTATCGCTCTGGCCAAGCAAAGAGAGCAACTTGTTTCTCTTCTTGAAAATCGTTCATATCAAAAAGCCAGAGAGTTGATTGTCGGGCGCCTTGGGAAAGTGAAGTTGCCTCTTGATTTTCCGTTGCCTTAAAGCGAGACGAAATGGATATTTTGGTTTTAGGGGTCGCCCATTGGAACGCGCCGGTGGCGATACGGGAAAAGTTGGCTAAAGGAAAGCTTGAGGATAGAGCCCTTTTCGAGATGTGCGCCGGCGGCCTTATTTCAGAAGGCTTGGTTCTTTCGACCTGCAACCGTTTGGAGATCATCGTCGCGGCTAAAGACGTAGGCGCGGCTCGGAGCGAACTGCTCGCGCTCATGGCCCAATCAGCCTCTCTCACGGTGGAGCAGCTGGAAAAATACAGCCACTCTCATCTAAATCTGGCGGCGGTCGATTACATCTTTCGGGTAGCCTCCGGCCTCGACTCCCAGGTCCTCGGCGAACCTCAGATATTGGGCCAGGTCAAAGACGCATACCGTTCAGCCATCCAGTTCCGAACGGTAGGCCCGATGATTTCGAAGATCTTCCATAAGAGTTTTCAGACGGCCAAAAGGATTAGAACTGAAACGGAAATGGCCTCAGGCGCCGTTTCCATCGCTTATGCCGCCGTCCAGACGCTTCAAGCGCTTTTAGGCTCTCTTAGAGGGCAAAAGGCTTTGATAATCGGCGCCGGCGAGATGGCGACGCTCTTGGCCGATCATTTGAAGGCCAAAGGAGCGTCGCTCACCGTAATCAGCAGATCTCTCCAGTCCGCCGAGGAACTGGCCGCCAAAAGCGGCGCCCAAGTCGCTCTTTTAAGCGAACTCTCCGAGCAGTTGGCTCTCTCGGACATAGCCGCCACCGCCTTTGGGGCGACCGAACCGGTGTTGACGGAAAAGATCGTCGCCGAGGCGATTGACCGTAAACTTTGCATTGTGGATCTCGGCCTTCCAAGAAACGTCGAAGAGGCGGTGGGAAATCTTCCGGGAGTGACGCTGAAGAACATCGACGACTTTAAGGCGGTCGTCAGGCAAAACCAGTCGCTGCGCTTGGAGCAAGCCGACAGAGCCAAAACGATAATCGAAGAAGAGGTCTTTAAGTTCAGCCAATGGCTCTCAAGCCTCTCCGCCAGTCCCACCATCAAAGATCTGATCAAGCTTGCCGAAGAAGCCAGATTGCTTGAGCTTGAGAGGACCAAGTCCCGCAACGATTTCAGCCCAGGCCAAGTCGAAGCTCTGGAGGCCATGGGCAGAGCCTTGGTCAGGCGGATTCTTCACAGTCCGCTGACCTTCGCCAAAGGTTGCCATCGCCATGGTCGAGGCGATCATAGTTTAGACGTCTTTAGGCGAATTTTCGGTCTTGACGGTTAAAGAATCTTAAATTTTGATTCGTCCGCCGCTCTTTAAGGTAAATACTTTTAGCTGTTCGCTTTTTTTATTCGTCTTTTACTTTTCTGTGACTATATGGTTTAATTGTTTGTTTTAGGCGGTCGTCAGCTTAAAAATGATGTAAGTTTCCCTCGGAGGTCGCGAAATGCCCGTTGAAGTAGATAAAGAAAGTATTTACGAAAATTTCATGGATGACGAAGAATTAATTTTCGAGAGCATCGACATGTTTATGGAAAGCTCCAACACCAGGTGCAAAGCTCTCCAAGAAGCCGTACAGCAAAAAGACGCGGAAAGGGTGATGGCGGAAGCTCATGCCCTTAAAGGCGTGGTGGGTCTTTTTTCTCCCGGCGACGTATTTGAAGCGGCTAAAAAAGTTGAACTCATGGGGCGCAATAATGCTCTCGCCGGAATCGACGAGGCTTTTTCCGACTTTAAGAGTAAGCTCGATGAATTGATAGTTATCTTAAAACAATGGCGAGACGGAGAGGATTGACCTGTTTTTTCCCACCTTTAAAAACCGATGACGAAACGTCGGATTAATTTCGGATCAATTCTAGATTAATTCCAGAACAATTCCAGATTGATTTTTAGAATTCCGATTGAATCTCTCCAAACCGACGGGGGTTTAGTCGGGCGCCTGGAGTTGTTTTTTGGGTGACGTCATGGTTTTTTGAACGTCGAACGTTTTCTTAGGCTTGACTATTTTTAGGCTTGATTAGCCTTAGGCTTGATTAGCCGCAAACTACAGCGACTTTTAGATGGCTCCGGCATATTTCCGGCATATTTATTGATTGTTCTATTTATAATTTGCACGCCGCGTACAGCAATAGCGACTTTTAGTTTTTTTACAGTTTGTTTGATGCGTCTAATTATTTTTAATTTAGACCAACATGACTCTCTTGCCTTTTTGAGACGTCCTAGCTTTTAAGGCGCATTGCTTTTTGGTTGGAACAGGAATTAGAGCTAGCTGAGATATTGATTTAATTAAGAGTCTAGGGTAAAATTCTGAGAACAAAAAGGCAGCCTAGGATTTTGTTCGCTAAATCGCCGATTTTTTTACAGTTTTTTCCTAAAAATATTAATGGATAAAGATGAGGCGGATCTTTCCCGGCATCTATCGTCAAGCTTCAAGCGTCAAGCAATTATCGTCAAGCAATGACGCAGGCCCCGAAAGCCGGCGTCAAATCCTATATTTCTTTGCCGTTACAGTACTATTATAAGGTCGCCAGTAGGGAGTCCTCCTTGGAAGTCCAGCCAGATCAGTCAATCGAAACCCAAGAGCTTAGCGATGAAAAAAGCCCGGTCATTCAAGCCCGCTTCCAGAAGGCTAAGACCATGGCCGCTGCTGGGTTAAACCTCTACCCAAACGCATTCAGACCTAAA
>JAISZP010000264.1 GCA_031269135.1 Deltaproteobacteria bacterium
AACCCTTTTTTCGACCATCCCATCCTGAACTCGCCTTATGAGTGCCCGACTCAGCATTGGGAATTGGATGATTCCGGCCAGCCGACCCAGCAAATCATCCAGACCAGGCGCGACGCCAGCTTTATCACGCCCATTCCTAAACCGAAGAAACGCAAGGGGCAAAACAAGCAGGGCAGCCTCCATTTTGATGCGGAATCCCAGACGGCGGCGGCTATTTCCTCCGGGAAGCAGGAGTACTATCTCTCCACCCTCATCGGTGAACTGCGCAGCGAGGTCGCCGCCTGGCGGGCTCTTCCTGATGCTCGGGCTTGGAAGGTCACCCCGGAAACAGCCCGACTGCTTGAGCATTGGCTGCACCATAATTTTAGCGGCATCCGCCCTTTTTTTTGTCGGCTTGAGGCGGTGGAAACGGCCATCTGGCTGACGGAGGTCGCGCCCAAGGCCGGCAACGTCGGGAAAAAGTTCATCGAACATTTGGAGAGCACCAAATTCTCGCCCAGGCCGACAAGCTGCTAGACCCGGAAATGACCGATGCCGACGGCAATGTTGAAAATCGTGGCGACCCGGTCTCGGCTTTCAACGGCCCGCCGCCCGTGCTATCCACCTTCAATACGCCTGAAGAAGAAAGCGAAGCCGTGGCCGGTTGGTTGGCGGGTTTACGGGAAGCCGACGTCCCGGCCCGCGAAATAGCCGTGTTCGTCCGCTCGGAAAAGGAACTCCCCCGGGCCGCAGCAGTCTTGAAAAAAGCCGGTCTGCCTTTTGATTCCCTGGACGCCGACATGGAAGTCAGCCTGGATAAGGCTACCCTGGCCGTGATGCACCTGGCCAAAGGCCTGGAGTTCAAAGCCGTGGCCGTCATGGCATGCGACGCCGAGGCCATCCCTTCCCGTCAGCGCATCGAAGCGATGGGCGACGACGCCGACCTGGAAGACCTCTACGCCACTGAACGGCAACTCTTATACGTCGCCTGCACCTCGCCCGCGACCACCTGATGATCAGCGGCGTAGAGCCGGTTCGGAATTTTTAGATGATTTGCTGGTGTAGCGCCTTGGGAGCTTGATGAGTTATGACAATGAAGCTTGACGCATTGAACGGTGTATGCCCATATTATACGATGTATCCACTCGATTTCCCATTGCGAGTGCTGAAGGCGCACGGCAAGCGAGGAGACTGGGTGCTCGATCCCTTCTGCGGTCGGGGCACCACAAACTTTGCGGCTCGTTTGCTTGGGATGCCTTCAATGGGCATGGATAGCAGCCCGGTCGCGGTCGCCCTTGCGAAGGCGAAGCTCGCCAGCGCTGAGCCGGGTCAAGTCGTGGCGAGCGCCCAGGCCATCCTGAACGCGGCGAAGGAACCGGCATCGGTCCCTTCTGGCGAGTTCTGGAGGCTCGCGTATCATGAGCATTCGCTCATGCAGCTCTGCCAACTCCGCGAAGCATTGCTTGGCGAATGTTCCTCTTCAACGCGCATCTTATTAAGAGCGATTATCCTAGGAGCGCTCCATGGCCCGCGTCCGAAGGGGAAGCCATCGTACTTCTCAAATCAATCGCCGAGGACCTTTGCGCCGAAGCCGAACTACGCCGTGAAGTTTTGGACCGCTCGCGGCATGTGTCCCGACGACGTCGACGTGTTGTCGATCATCAAGACGCGGGCTGATCGCTACCTCACTGACCCCCTGCCGAACGTCGAAAGCAAAGTGGAACTCGGCGACAGTCGAGTAGCGGGCGCATTCGGCAACATGCCGAAGGCGCACCTCGTCATCACATCGCCTCCGTATTTCGGAATGCGCACCTATTTGCCGGATCAGTGGCTGCGGCTTTGGTTTCTTGGAGGCCCCGACTATGTCGAGTACCATCAGCCTGAAGGTCAGCTCGAGCATTCAAGTGCCGCTCACTTTGCGGCCGAAATGGGCCGCGTCTGGAAGAACGTGGCCTCGCGCACGATCACAGAGGGGCGTCTGATTATCAGATTTGGCGGGATTCACGATCGCGCCGCCGAGCCGATGGACGTCCTAAAAAAATCGTTGGTCGACTCTAGTTGGAGGATTGTTGCCGCGAGGGCGGTACCTGATTCCGACAATGGGCGCCGGCAGGTTCGGCAGTTTCAGGCAGAACCGAAGAAGGCTATCGTCGAGCATGATGTTTATTGCCGTCGAATCTGAAGGAGAGAACCAGTGACCCAGAAGAAAACAACGGCGGGTTCGAAGTCGCCGCAAGCGGCGGCAAGCCATCTCCTCGAATTTGAGAAGGTTTCTTTCGATGACGGCGCGAGTAAACCCAAGGCGACGGACGAAGAATTGAACAGTCGCTACGCGAAGGGTGAGACCCGAATAGTCACGGAGCAGGCGCGGTATCCACTTGCGGGCATCCTCAAGATGCTCAAAGAGGAGATCGTGGAAGATGCCGGTGAGAAGGAGCTTCGTTACAAGCTTGACCCCGAGTACCAGCGCCGCCATCGCTGGAGCGTCGAACGGAAGTCGCGGCTCATCGAATCGTTCCTTATGAATGTGCCTGTGCCGCCGGTCTTCCTTTACGAACGAGACCTGGCGCGTTTTGAAGTGATGGATGGACGCCAGCGCCTAACAACGCTGAGCGAGTTCTATGCCGACGGATTTGCGCTTACCGGGTTGCAGCACTGGCCAGATCTTGACGGACGGAAGTACTCGCAGCTTCCGTCGAAAGTCCGCGATGGCATTGATCGCCGTTACATTTCATCGGTCATTCTTCTCAAAGAGACGGCGGCCAGCGAGGAAGAGGCCGCGAGATTGAAGAAGATCGTCTTTGAACGCCTCAACTCGGGAGGTGTTAAGCTTGCCAACCAGGAGACGCGCAACGCGGTTTATAACGGCCCCCTCAATCAGCTGTGCATCGAGCTTTCCGCGAACGAAAAATTCCGGCGTATGTGGGGTATCCCGCTCAACCCGGAACATGAAGAGAAAGACGCCGACGAAGAAGTTGATGATGAAGCTTCCGACGAATCGACGAAGGTGGGTCTTCTCATGTTCGAAAAGATGGAGGACGTGGAACTTGTTTTACGCTTCTTTGCCTACCGCAAGATCGGTGAGTTCAAGGCGGGATTGAACAAAATTTCGGAATTCCTCGATCGGTTTATCGCTAAAGGAAACAAATTTCCGGAAAAGGGTCTCACAGAATACCGATTAATGTTCGAGGCGACCATCGATTTCCTTTGGGACGTACTTGGGAATGAAGCGTTCACGGTGCTCGCGCCTTCCAGGCAGCGACCAACAAAAATTGTCTACGACCCCCTCATGTTCACCGTGAACAGTCCCGATGTTGTTTCTCGCTATGCCGATCTCATTGCAAACAAGGCTGTATTGCGCGAGGAGTTGCGGGCGATGTATGAAAGGAATCAGGATTTGTTCTCTGGGCGTCGCACGAACTTCAAGGACACCCAGGATCGGAACCGCTGCATGAGCGAGACCTTCGCCGCCGCGATTGCCATGGTTTAAGCCGTGATCGCAATGGAGTCCGCCTATGCGTTCCACATTGGATGAACTCACCGGAGAACTGACGGAACTGAATACGCTCGTCAAGTCGATCGGCCCGGTCAATCACGCTCTAGAAGGGCACGAAGACACCATGGTGCGGCAGTACCTCTCGATCCGAAGACGCTTTGATTACGCGGCGTTTGTTGTCGCGTTGTATTCGTCGTTCGAGAAATTTGTTGAAAACCTCATCACAGAATATGTGCATCTCGAGACTCGTCGGCTTCAGTATACCGAGTTACCGCAGAAGCTTTTGAAGAAGCATCTCGCGCGGACAGCTGAGATGTTATCTCGTGGGCGTATCGGTGAGGGGCGATACGTTGGCTTGACCGAAATAGATGTGGTGAAGAACCTGTTCGAGTGTCTCAACGGCAGGCAACCGTACACACTGAACAAGGCAGCTGTGGTGGCGCACGACCGGAACCTGCGCATCAGTGAAATCGATGAACTATTTGCAGCCGTTGGCGTCGAACAAATATGCACACGTGTTCGAAGGGCGGATGCTCTCGCCGAATGGTATCGTGATGTGAACGCATTACCCTCTGCTCCGCGCGACGGAGTGCCCACTGCGACTATTGAGGAACGCGTCAAGGATTTAGTCGAGTGCCGCAACCAGATCGCACATGGAAGAGGAACTCCTGACGAACTTCCCGGCGTGGAGAAAATGGAGGAGGCAGTCGGGTTCATTCAGGCGTTAGCGAGATCCATATTCGCAATAACAGTCGGCCAATATCTTCGAGACCATCACGTCGGCATCCATCTTGAGCAACGCCAGGGTGACGGTCCGTACCAAAAAGGCACGGTTGTAATTATTGACCCACCCGCACATCGTATCTTTCGGGGCCGGCCTATATTCGCACTTGGAAAGACGATTGGTGCTCGGTGTGGTCGCATTCAGAGCTTGCGGGTCGACGGCGCCGACATACAAGAGATGGAGGCGAACGCAAGCGCTCCCAATGGCGTCGGAGTTGGACTGGACTTCAAGTATCCAAACGGCGCCGATGTGAAGCTCGTTGCGCTTCAGGGCGATGACGACATGGTGTGGAGCCCGTTGGAATCGGTGACAGATTCAACACCTTCAGAGGGCTAATCCTTGAAGAAGACGGACTTCCGCATCGATCCACCGTAAACTTCCGGCGCAAATTCGGTCTGGCAGGGAAAAGACAAACCTGCAAACTTGACGGGAAAAATGGTATAAACTTCCGATTCGTGCCGTTTTCTGGTTTCCTCCAAGAGCAGCGGATTGGATCAAGGTTAATCATTCAAAATTTGCATATATGGCGCCAACTAGAGGCAAAATTCCTCTGTTGCAGGACAATTTTAGTCGAATTGCCCATTACTTGCGGTCTTTCTGGTTATCACCACTAAAAAGGGTACCAGTTTTGGCAACGATTTTTTTTTAACTTTACCTGAAAAAGTATACCACCTTTTAGTCGCTTCCTGCTTGTGTTTCAGCTTTGAGGGAAGAGGTGATATTTCATAAATTTTAAGAGATTTAAGTTTCTGGGTAGAAAAAAATGATAATTTTTGACTTCAAATATTAATGCGAATTTACAAGTCAAAAAGAAATCAAGATATCATGATTTCTTTTTAATGTTAAAAGGGTACCAAACTGGTACCCTTTTTAATGGTGAGATCCACTTATCGGCATACAAAAGGTTCTCGTCGATTATTTCAGCGAAAGTCTGTCTACCTGGCAATTGTTTAAGCGTATGATTATTCGTGGCCATTACGAGATCCTAAATTTGTGTTTGTTATTGTGATGGTGGTTGGGCGCCCCGTAGTCAGCTAAAGAGCCGTCAAGCGGAACTTCTGACGCTTAAAGAAAAACAACGTAAGCTTTGAACGTCTTTAAGTAATTATGCCACATGAAAGACGGTTTGGCGAGTGTGTGTTGGAGTTATCATGGAGACAGTCTTCATTTCTAAACAATTTAGCGATATCGTTTGTTGGAGAGCTATTTTTGTCGGAAAGATTAGTTTTGTCGGAAAGCTTGGTTTGGAGGTTTTTTGGGAAGATGACGTAATCTCGCCTTCAAGGTTAGTCGAACCCTGCGCCGAGATAGCAGGCTGTTTTAAATGCGAAATTCAGCATTTAAGGCGACGTGATTTGGACGACCTTTTCGCTCGTCGGCATAGTGCGTCTGACCTCGCCAAATGGCTTTGCTCCTACAACAATAGTCTCGGCGCCAGCAAAACATTCGGGAGTAAGCTTAATAGTCATAACTGCAACAGTTGCGTAAGACTGGCTTTAAAATCTTCCAGGTTAAATGCAAAGCAATCGATTTTCATATCACTGACTGAAAAAAGGCGGTTGACCTATTGTTGGTCGGTTATTTCTCGGGAGCTACTATGGCGCTGCGCTTACAGTTTTCGTCAATACGACAAAATCGGGGAGCTGCGGCGGAATCTAAAAACAATTTTCCGCCAAACAAGGGCGAGAGCGCATTGACTTCTGAGAGCCTGACTCTTGTATGTTAGTTAGTCTATTGCCAGTTGAGGTTTGATGAAAGGATACTGAAATTTTATGCCTTGTATTTAAAAAAATCATTGTATTTTTTACTATCATGAGGTATAATGCTTCAATAATGGTTGCTTGAAATTGTAGACTCCTTGTTTAGTCAACACATAAGGCGTAAAATAACTTACGGCAAACGGTCTATACATAACTTTACCCTTTTAATTTCGTCATCATTTGACCTCGGCATAGCGGTCAGAGCCTTTGCTGCTTTGGTGTTGATATAAGGTTATCGTTTATGGCGACTTCTTTTCTGATTATCTGTTTAATAAGCTTGCCTAAAATTGCTATACGGTTATATAGTTATCTGATTTTAATTGCATACAGATGCGATAATGAATGTTTTAGTATATTGTTTTGGCATTAATTTTGAAGATTGAAAATCTTTAAACGTTTCTCTACGATGAAAGGCAATTGCGGTTATCGACAAGCTGTCATGATTCAATTTTTTCAAAGCAGTGCAACCCATCAACGATAACTTCCTTATTTTTCGACAAGAAAGGTTTTACCCATGTCGTTTTTCAAGTTTGAAAATTTAGTCGCCTTAAGAAACAGGTTGCTCTTGAGCAGAGCAGAGCTGGCTAGAAAGGCGGAAATGTCTATTCTAACGATTATGAAGTTAGAAAACGGCCTGGGCTGTCGCCCGGAAACCGCTAGACGGCTGTTGAAGAGCTTGGGATTGGAATTGAATAAGTACCAGGATCTCCCAAAGAGAGATATTGAAGAAGGGATAGTGTTTGCTTCCCCTATTTCCGACGGCGGCGGAAAGCGTTTGCTCTTGAGGTTAATGCCGGAGGAACCGGTTGATAAGCCGAAAGAAAAGAACCGGAGTTCAAAGACTCCTAACGCTACCAAAAGCGAAGGTAAAGCCGTTCCGAAACCAAAAAAAAGCGGCGCCTAACGCTTAACGCTTAACGCCTAGCGCATAAAACATGAAACGCCTCGGCGATCGCAGTCATCGCCGAGGCGTTTTTGCTTTGCAATGCTTTGTAGGCAAACTGAAAAAGGAATTTTCGAGATGAGTCGGTATTCTCAGGCTAGCGCGGATATGCGGCTTCTTCTTTCGATTGCGTCGGAAACGACAGTCATCCTGACTCCAACGATTGATCTTGCGGACCCATTAATAATCCTGCCCATTGATCGAAGTTTATTTCGGCGTTAGCCGGAATCACAATGAAGCGACTGGGATCGTCGTGATGACCGCTAAGTAAATGGTGGAGCCAATCCAAGTCGCCAGGCAGCTTTTCCACGGATAAATCCAATAATTCGGCGAGGTTTTGGACTCTTTCGCGAGCTTGTTCCATGTCGTAGCAACACGTTTCCACCAAGCCGAAACGCCGGTAGTTTTGGAGCATGATTCGATTGATTCGCTGAGCTTGGCGCTGGCCGTATTTTTCAATGCACTTTTCATAGCTGCTGACTAAGTTGTTTTCATGGCGCAACCAACCGCTGGTCAAAAAATAGGTCGGTGGACTTGAAGCTTGGAGTCTGGCCTCTTTAGAACCCAACAAAATAGTCAGGCAGTCGT
>JAISZP010000267.1 GCA_031269135.1 Deltaproteobacteria bacterium
CGTCAATCCCAAGGGGCAACCGACCGGCTTGTTGAAGCACCTGGTCAAGAGTCTGCCGGAAACGATTTATTATCCCGACAGCCAGCCCAAGGCCCTTTTGGATAAGATCTCCGATGCGACCGAGCTCGCTTCTAAACATCTCGCCTTGGGAGCGGGATCTTCTCCTCAGATTTATCACCTCTTTCGGGTGCTCCGACCGAAGCATACCGTCATAATAGGACCGGCATTTTCGGAATACGCCCAAGCGGCCGCCGCCTTCGGCGGAAAATATGCTTACGTGACCGCGTCTTCCGAAAAAGGTTTTGAGGTGGATGAGGCGGTCATCGATCTCGCCGTCAAACAAAAACCTGATTTGGTTTTCGTCGCCAACCCGAGCAATCCGACCGGACTATTGCTTCCCCGGCAGTCTCTTGAACGCCTGTTGAGAGAAGCTCGCAAAGAAAATTTTCACGTGGTGGTCGATGAAGCCTTTTTCGACTTTTCCGACGGCGGCTGCAGCGCTATGGCAGGCGTCGGGAAAAACTCAAGACTAATCGTTTTGAGGTCTTTGACTAAGATATACGCCATTGCGGGCCTGCGCCTAGCGTACCTGGCCGGGCCGCCCAAGTTCGTGGAGAAATTCAATCAAACTTCGGAACCCTGGTCGTTGAACACTCTGGCCATCGCCGCCGGACTATACTGTCTGGACCAAGTCGATTTTATTCAAGAAAGCAGAGCTTATCTTAAACGCTTGAAATCGCAATTTTACGATCTTTTGAATAAATACTTTCATCTATACCCTACCGACGTCAACTATGTTTTAGCTCATACGAAAGATAAGGTTGGAGATTTGGTCGATTTTTTATTCGATAAAGGGATACTCGTCAGAGACGCAAGCGATATGCATGGTCTGTCTCCCGGATTTTTACGCCTGGCCATAAAGCCGTCGGCTCAAATAAAGCGGCTGGTCGCCGCAATGGAGGATTATTCTGCCGGAACTACCTGAAGCTCAAACTATGGCTAGCGACCTTAACCGCTTAGTCGCCGGAAAGACCATAGAGGACGTCAAAGTCTCTTTTTGGCCGATAGTCGCGACCGACCACGATAGTTTCATAAAGCATCTCATCGGTCAAAAAGTGCGAAGCGTAACCCGACTTGGGAAATGGGTGAAGTTTAATTTTCGCTCTGAGAGCAGTTTGCTGGCGCACCTTAAGATGACGGGGCAATTTATCAGCGGCCCCTGGCCGTCAGATGAATTCCCAAATAAATTCTCAGATGCGTCATCAGCCTGGCCGCCTCACGCCAGGGCCGCGTTTTTATTTTCGGACGGGAAACGAAAAGAGGCTATTTTTTACAGCGACGTCAGAAAATTCGGGCGTCTGAGGCTCTTCGACAAATCGTCGGTCGATGGCTTCCTGAAATCTCTTAAACTCGGGCCTGACGCTCTTACGATTAGTCGCCAAGACTTCCATAATAGAATTGTTGGCAGCAAAAAGCCCATTAAACAGGTCCTTTTGGATCAAACGGTGCTGGCCGGCTTAGGCAACATCTACGCCGACGAAAGCCTTTTCGCCGCCGGCTTGTCGCCCCATAGGAAGGCGCGCGAACTCGCCGAACAAGAGTCCGGCCGCCTCTTGGTCGAGATTAAGAGGATCTTGATTGAGGCCATCGAAAACCGCGGCTCGACTGTCGACAACTATCAAAGTTTAGAGGGACCCGGTTCCTACCAATCCAGTCATCAAGTCTACGGCAAAGGCGGGCGGCTTTGCCCGAAGTGCTCCGGCGCTCTCGTCCGCACGATCATCGGCGGCCGCTCGAGCGTTCATTGCCCAAACTGTCAATCATGACGAAAATTCCCGATACGAAACCAACTGTATGACTTTCATTCCCAGCCATCGTTTTAAAAGAGCCCCTGTCCAAACCGGTCTTGAACTCTTCGTCGAAGAGCATCTCGGCTCTTATCGAGGCAAGCGTCTGGGTCTTTTAGCCAACCAGGCCTCGGTCGATCATGCCTATCGTCACGCTCTGGAGCTGTTGGACAGCGCCCTCAAAGACCATGTCAAGGTCCTGTTTTCCCCCCAGCACGGCTGGGCGGGAGAAAAGCAGGACAACATGGTCGAGTCCCTCGACGCCAAGACCGGCGACGGAAGACCTATCTACAGTCTCTACGGCGAGAGCCGGGCGCCGACCTTAGAGATGCTCTCGGAAATAGACGCGCTGCTGATCGATCTCCCCGACGTCGGGACCAGGGTCTACACCTTCGCTCAAACGATGTCGCTATGTTTGGAGGTCGCCTCAAAGGCCCATATTGAGGTGGTTGTGCTTGATCGCCCTAACCCTATATCGGGCGCGGAAAGGGAAGGCAATCTGCTTGACGACGACTGCGTTTCGTTTGTGGGCTTCCATCCCATACCGATGCGCCACGGCTTGACCTTAGGAGAACTCGCTCTTTTCGTCAACTCAAGATTGAAAGACCCTGCGGCCCTGACCATAGTCCCGGTCAAGGGTTGGAAAAGGGAGATGTATTTTAACGATACGGACCTAAACTGGGTCCTTCCTTCTCCAAACCTCCCCAACCCGGTGAGCGCTTGGCTCTATCCCGGTCAGGTGCTGTGGGAAGGTACCAACGTTTCCGAAGCAAGAGGCACCACGGCGCCCTTTCACGTGGTTGGGGCGCCGTTCATGAAGGCGACGACGATAGCCCGGGAATTGGAAGGCTTTAAACTGCCGGGAGTCGTCTTTCGCCCGACTTCTTTTCAGCCCACTTTCAACAAATGGGCCGGAGAACTCTGTCAAGGCGTGCAGATTCACCCCCAAGATCGCTCCTACAAGCCTTTGTTGACGTCTCTGACCATCCTGCAAATCGTCCTCAAACTCCACCCTGATTCTTTTCGCCTCAAAGATCCTCCTTACGAATACGAATGGAATCGCCGCCCCATTGATTTAATCTTAGGTCGCAAATCCATCTTCGACGACTTGTCGGTCGGCGCAGCGGCCTTCGACATATGGCGTTCTTTTGCGGCGGAGCTGGGAGAGTTTGAAAGGCAGGTCAAGGATATCCTCCTGTACCGCTGATTGGAGAATATTGATCCTATTTGCTCTAATGTTTCAGTCGGGCTATCCGACAATTATGGACAGGGCGCCGGGTATAGGAAACGTATATAGTCTTGATTATCCGACCCTTGAGGCAAAAAGCCGCTTTAGGCGAAATACATTTGTTTAATGACCCATACTACGCAATCACTAACTATTTCAGTTTCTATAATAAGGCGAAGTCCATGCTTGAAGGCCTCTTGACTAAAGACGAAAACAAATTTGAAGAATCTTTCGAAAGTATCATCAATAACTTTGCCGATGATCATTTGAAAGCCTACGAAGACGCTTATGTCGCTTTTTTTCAATTCGCCATGGTTTTGGCAGGCGAAACTATTTATAAAGAGCGACATGCATCGGACGATCGAATTGATTTGCTGTTTTAGGATTCGGATCAAGG
Source organism: Deltaproteobacteria bacterium (assembly GCA_031269135.1). Lineage (GTDB taxonomy): Bacteria > Desulfobacterota > Desulfarculia > Adiutricales > Adiutricaceae > JAISZP01. Next base: position 3,473 of record JAISZP010000267.1, read on the forward strand.
TGATTTTATTATTGAGTTCAAATACCTTGATCTCGGAAGCGAAAGCAATGACGATAGGTATTCAACGGATGACAAGGCTGCTATACGTGAAAAAAAGGAAAATTTGACTCTGGAGGTCGAAAAGCAGATAGATTCTAAAAAATACGCCGTAAAATTCAAGGGAACAGGCGGAAAAATCTATAAGGTTCCCCTGATTACAGCCAGCCGTAGCGACGTTTTTGTTAAATTTGTCGAAGAACCTAATTGGATCGTTTAAAGCTGGCCAAGCCGCCATTACGCCTAGCATAGAAAAGCCTAGCCGCTTTAGTGAAGAGGCTTTTCTAATTTTAAACGACATGTCGAAGCGATTCCAACCAAAAGCTCATCTCGGATTGAAGAGGCGCCATTTCTGATTTATCCACGCCTTCCTTCAATAAAGGCCATGTACTTCTTCTCATTTTTTTCGCCAATTTCGTGGTTCCAGCTTGCCAGCGTCAATTGCGAAAAGATGCCCCATAGGAACTGAAAAACGCGACCAAAGGTCGAAAGGTTTTATTATGAAGTCGGAGGTCGACAATATCTCCGACCAGGTTAGACGGTAGAGCCTGCCAATCAGTTATCCCGCTCTAGGCTTCCTTTTGGAAATTGCTCATTGATCGCTTAATTTCTTAATGTCTTGATGACTTGATGACGGAACAATCATATCCGCTAACGGCGCCGACCCACATTAGCCTCTGGTTTTTCAAGGCGACCGCAAGGGCAAGACTGTTGCTCTGCAGTTGTTTGCTCTTGGCCTGTTCGTCAGGGTTTCTCAGAAAAAGTTGTATTGTTGCCTGAGTAGTGGTATCATAAGTGGAATTATAGTCAGCGGATAAATAAAATTTTATGATAATTGTGACTAAGTTTTTATTTAACTTTGGATAAATAAATTGCAGGAGAAATTAAATGCGATCTACGCTAAAAAAATTACCAGTTGGAACAGCCGCCTTTGATTTTTTTAATCGTTCTAATTTATTATACGCCGACAAAACCGCTTTGTTGTACAACTTAGTGACCAACAGTCACTCGCCATATTTTCTTTCTCGTCCCCGCCGTTTTGGAAAAACTCTTTTAGTTTCAACTCTTGAAGAAATCTTAACCGGCCAAAAAAAGCTATTTGAGAATCTATGGATTTACGAATCTGACTACAGCTGGGAGCCATATCCTGTTATTCATCTACCGATGAATGCCATTGACGTAGAAAGTGAAGAGAGCGCCAAGGATACTTTATTGGCGCAGATTAAGGACATTGCCTTATAAATAAATATGCCTATAACAACTGACAACCCTGGCGCAATGTTTGGTAAATTAATAAAATTCATAAGCAAAGACAAAGGTAAGAAAGTCGCTATCCTAATCGACGAGTATGATGCCCCGCTTACGAATGCTATAGCGGGAAAAGGCCTTATTTTCGCTGAAAATACCATACAACCAATGTTAAAACAATTCTATTCGGCTCTTAAAGTCGCAGAAAAATTCCGTGGATTTACCTTTATTACTGGGGTGACTAAATACGCCCAAACATCCCTATTTTCCGAGCTGAATAATCTCAAAGATCTTACCTTGAACCCAAATTATTCAGATATCTGCGGTTTTAATGAAAGAGAGTTCGACTCTCTTTTCAAGGAGCACATGAAAAATACGCTGGCGAAGCTGATCGAAAGAGAAAAGTTGCCTCAAGAGACTAACA
>JAISZP010000303.1 GCA_031269135.1 Deltaproteobacteria bacterium
CTCACCAAGGAGTACATGGAAAAGGGCAAAAGCGCCAACGCCGTTTTCGACGTCTACAAAGCCGCTTTAGCCGAAATCGGAGCCCGATTCGAGAAGAAAGAGTATTTCGTCCCGGAACTGATCTTGTCTGGAGAGCTGATTCAAGCCGGTTCCGAAATCATCAAGCCTTATTTGACCGCCGGCGACCAGTCCGGCGAAGCCGCCAAGCCTAGGCTCGGGAAGGCTCTTATAGCCACGGTGGAAGGAGACATCCACGATATAGGCAAAAACATCGCCGGAATGATGATGGATATCGCCGGCCTTGAAATCAAGGATCTCGGGGTGGACGTGCCGATCGCCACCATAATCGAGCAAACCGTCAGCTGGAAGCCGGACATCCTGGGACTCTCGGGCCTTCTTACTCTGGCCTATGACCCCATGAGGCTGGTGGTCGAAGGTCTCCAAAAGGAAGGGGTAAGGGACAAGGTCAAGGTCATCGTCGGCGGCGGGCAGACTGACGAGCACGTCTGCAAGTATGTCGGCGCCGACATTTTCGCCACCGACGCCATGGTCAACGTCGCTTTCGCTCAAAAAGTCTTGGGAGGTAGATGATATGGCTGACAATACGCAATTGTACGCTGAGCGTCAAAAACGCTTTTTAGACTGCGTGGCCCTCAGAAAGCCTGACAGAGTGCCGATCTTCCCCCTGGCCGACTACCTTCCCGCCAGACTGGGCGGCTATACGATCAAAGAGGTCATGTACGACCACCAGGCCATGACGGACACCTGGCTGGAATACCACAAGAAATACCAGCCGGACATGAGCCAAAATCCGTTTAGACTCAGGGGCTTCGGCGCGGTCTTGGACGCCTTCGACTTCCAGCACCTCAAGTGGTCAGGTCATGGAGTCCCCGATGACATGGCCTATCAATTCGTGGAGTTGGAACTGCTCAAACCCGGCGAATACGACCATTTCATAAACGATATGACCGATTTCATGATCCGGCGGTATATCCCGAGGGTCTGCAAATCGTTGGCGGCCTTCGAGAAGCTCCCGCCCTTCAACGCCCAGTTTTCCTATTTTTGGGGTCTTTACTGGCCGACGGCCTTTCTGGATCCGGAAGTCATGAAAGCGGTGGAGGCCGTGCATGCGGCGGCTGCGGCTGGCGCCAAGACTTTGGCCGCAGGCCGCGCGTTGGAGAAGCAGTATGTCGAACTGGGTTTTCCGCCCAGCAGCGGCGGATATACTCAGGCGCCGTTCGACACTCTCAGCGACGTCTTGAGAGGGACCAAGGGTCTCATGCTCGACATGAGGCGCTGTCCCGACAAGATCATCGCCGCCTGCGAAAAGCTCCTGCCGATCATGATCAACTCCGCTTTAGGGGCCGCCAAAGCCTCCGGCTGCCCCATCGTTTTCATTCCTCTGCACAAATGCATGAACTCCTTCATGTCTCAGCAACAGTTCGAGAGATTTTACTGGCCTCACTTCCAAGAGCTGCTTCAGGAGCTTTGCAGAAACGACCTGATCCCTTGGGTGCTGGTCGAGGGCAACTGCGACGATCGTCTCAACAGCTTCCGGAACGTGCCGGAGGGCAAGATAGTCTGGCACATCGAGGGTTCAAACCTCCGCAAGGCCAAAGAGGCTTTCAAAGGGATATCCTGCATCAGAGGAAACCTGCCGGTTTCGGTGCTGGTGATGGGAACTCCCGACGACGTCAGAGCGGAGTGCAAGAAGATCATGGACCTGATGAAGGAGGACGGAGGATTCATCTTCGACACGGGCGTCAGCATCGGCGACGCTCAAGTTCCCAATATCGACGCCATGTTTGAATACGTCAGGGAACACGGGGTTTATTGACCCCTCTTTCAACCACCCTCGGGCCGGCCGGACGGTCGGCCCAAAATAAGGTTCCACGCCGTCCGGCGTGGAACCGTTGGGAGACTTTATGAGCCAGAGTAATTCCAACATCGCCACGCCGCAAACGAGTGAAAACCGTACCGTAATAATGGTCTTGGCCCTCATGGTCAGCTTGTTTATGGGCCTATTGTACGCCTTTTCGGTCTTCATCACTCCGCTGGAAACGACTTTTGGCTGGCAGCGACACCAAACCGCCATGACCTTCAGCTTCGTGATGGTATTCTTCAGCCTTGGAATGCTGACCGGCGGCAATATTATGGCTAAGCTCGGCCCAGGAAAGACGGTCGCCCTCGGCGGCATATTGGCGGCATCCGGTTTCTTGATTGCCTCATTCACTCCTAACCTTTACGTTCTTTACTTTGGTTACGGAATTTTAGGCGGCTACGGCATAGGCGTCTCCAACCTGGTTCCGACCTCGGTGCTTATCAGATGGTTTCCCGACAAAAGGGGTTTGGCCATGGGCTTGGTCACCATGCTGCTGGCTCTGGGCACCTTCTTTCTCGGCACCAAGCTGGCCGGAAGTCTGGTGGTGTCCCACGGCTGGCCGCTGACCTTCCGAGTCATAGCCATATCCTTTTTCGTAGTGGTTTCCGGCTGCGGTTTTTTTCTGAAATTTCCCGCTCCGGGCTATCGCCCGAAAAATTGGACCCCGCCTGCGGGGCAAGCCGATATTTGGGGATACAACAGAAATAACGTTCTGAAGACCTCTGCCTGTTGGCTGATCTGCCTTTATATGTTGTCGATCCAACTTGGCGGCCTGATGGTCATCGGTCACGTCGTGCCTTTCGCCACCGAGCAGGGCGTGGAAAGATCCAAGGCCGTCATGGTCATGGGTCTTTACGCCTTGGCCAATGGCGTGGGGCGTCTATTTTTCGGCTGGTGCAGCGATAAATTCGGCATAAAGATATCCATGGTTTTGGACTGCATTTTCATGGGCGCGGGACTGCTGGGGATGATTTACATATTTAGAGCTCTTGGCTATCCCGGACTTGTGATATCAGTTTGCTTGGTCGGTTTTGGCTATGCCGGCACCGTGCCCTTGGCCGCTCTTTTGGTCAACAGCTGTTTCGGGCCTAAATTCTTCCCGATAAATTATGGAATGTTCACCATACCGGGAGCCATTTTCGGCGGAATATTGGGGCCGATGCTGGGCGGCTTCATCCAGTCCCAAACCGGTTCCTACACCATCGCCATTCTGATAGCCGCCAGTTTGTCGATTGTCGGCATAGTGGTCTCGGTGCTGTTGAAACCTCCGGCCAGGCGAACCGACGAGGTCTCGGCGGCGCCGAAAGCGGCAGCTGCATGAAGCTATGCCGCTTGACATGATCATGCTTGAGCTGATGCTCGATGGACAATGGGCAATCGACGAGGCTCGATGTTCAATGGACAATGGACAGTGCTCAGTGCGCAATGGACAGTGTTCAATGCTCAGTCGCCAGCGGCGCTTTAAGAAGGGCCTATGGTTGACGTCTTGCGGTTGATGTCTTGCAGTCAATGTCTTGCAGATAACGTCTTGCGGTCGATGTCTTGCGAAAATGCCGCATATGGGGTGTTGATGGAGGAAAAGACGATTCTTATTCTTCTTCAGCACCTCTATTTATAGCTTTCATCCGGCATTCGCCGCGTCCGCAAGGACGCTGAAAATACTTCATGCCCGAAGTAAAGTCGCTAAATGCTATTTTTTCTTCAATTCCTTCTCTGAGCCGACATATCTAGTTGACGTATCTAGTTGACGAGCCAGAGTCACCACCTATTTTTGGAGAGCTTATGATCATCATCGGCGAAAAGATTAACGGCACACGCAAGAAAGTGGCCGAAGCCATATCAAGCGGCAACGAGGACTTCATCAAGGAACTGGCCGTCAACCAATTCAAAGCTGGGGCGGCCTATCTCGACGTCAACGCCGGCACTCTCCCGGCTAGAGAGGCTCAGGACATGGTTTGGCTGATTGAACTAACCCATCAGGCCGCCCCGGAAGCCATCATCTGCCTCGACAGCGCCAATCCCGAGGCCCTGTCGGCTGGTTTGGAGAAGGTCAAAAGCTTCAACCCACCTAAAATCATGATCAACAGCCTCTCGGGCGAAGCCAAAAGAATTGAAGGCGTTTTGCCCCTGGCCGCCAAGTACGGCACCGAGCTTATCGTGCTGGCCCTAGACGACAAAGGCATCCCGGAGACGGTGGAGGGCAGGATGGAGATTGTCCGGCGCCTGGTGACGCTCTGTAGGCAAAACGGCCTTGAGGACCAAAAGCTGTTCATAGACCCGCTGGTCATGACCATCTCTACCAACATCAAGGCTGGTATGGTAACATTGGACACCATCAAGGCCGTCAAATCGGAGTTCCCTGAAGTCCATCTGACCTGCGGTCACTCCAACATCAGTTTCGGCATGCCTCTGAGGTCCATCATCAACCAAAGTTTTATGGCCCTGACCATCTATGCCGGACTGGACTCCGCCATCAGCGATCCGGAGAACCGCGAACTCAAGGCGGCCACCCTGGCCACCGAGGCTTTGCTGGGAGCCGACCGTCACTGCATGAAGTTCAACAGAGCCTACCGGGCCAAACAAATCGGCCCTCTGACTTGAAGAACCCGGTTTAACCCGTCCAAAGTTCAGCCGCGACATCGAGGCCATTAAACGTTGACGACGTTGAAACATTGACGACGCTGAAACGTTGACGACACTGAAACATCGATGTCGCTGAGCTTGACGTCGCTGGACGACATGTATGGAGTTCTATGAAAATTCTGCTCGTAGCGTGCGAGACGATTGAGGACGAGATCAAGACCGCCCTCTTGAGCCTGGAAATTGATTATGAAGTCTTATGGCTGGAAGGCGGTCTCCACTTTAACCCCAATCACCTCAGAGACAGGTTGCAGCAAGTGTTCGATGAGGCCCAGGGCCGTTACGACAGGCTTTTGGTTTCTTTTGGTTATTGCGGAGGCGGGGTTTCGGGCCTGACGACCTATGACTATGAAACGGTCTTGCCTTTGGCTGACGATTGCCTGTCGCTTCTTTTGGGGTCGATGCAGGCTCGTCAGCTGGCGTCGAAACCTCCGACTTATTTTTTGACCAGCGGATGGATGCGTCACGAAAACAATGTGGTCACTTCTTACCAAAAGTGCATCGAGAAATATGGTCTGCGCCGATCCGAAAGGATTCATCGGATCATGCTCCACAATTATCATCGCTTTGGGTTGGTTGAGACCGGCTGCTACGATATGAAAAACGCCGTGCAGCAGGTGCAGGATTTGGCTCAGGCCATGGATTTGAAGGTTGAGACTCTGCCTGGCGATTTGGAATGGGTAAAGAGATTTCTCCTCGGACCATACGACGATCCTGAACG
>JAISZP010000321.1 GCA_031269135.1 Deltaproteobacteria bacterium
CCATTGTTTCTCACTTTCAATTAAACGACAAAGTAGCCGGCATGGAAATGTTTAAGCTCCTGACCAGGGTTTTTAATGAGCAGTGTGATGTCCAATCAATTGATGAAAACAAAGTTACTGTTAAAGAACCTCAAGACGTTAACTCAACTGTGTCGATAAAGGTCAGTGACAGCGATGATGATGATAATGCTTCATCAGAGACGCAGCCCGAACTCATTATCCAAGAAAGTGACAGCCGGAATGATAATGACTCATCAGAGACGCAGCCTGAACTCATTATCCAAGACAATGGCAGCCAGGCTGTTTTAGCGGACCCCGTAGTTGAATCAGCGATTGATAGCCCGGCAAAAGGGACTGATGTGAACGTAACGCTTAAGGATCCTACGAAAATATCCAGCGGTTGTGTTCAATTTCATACAGATCCAGACGCGACATACAACCGTCATAAAGGGAAAGGCTATCACGTACAGGTCAGTGAAACACATAACCCTTCAGAGGATCCTGACGATAAGCCTCTAAGAATAATAACCCACGTTGAATTGGAAAACGCCAACCAACACGATTCCGAAGCCCTACCTAAAGCGATTGATGCCCTCTCGGAGAACGGTTTGAAACCGAAAGAGATGGTAGCTGATGCTGGATACGGAGGTGACGCCAATGTTGAATACGCGCGTCAATCTGGCGTAAACCTGGTCTCTCCGGTTCCAGGTAAAAGTCCTGGTCAAACGACTTCCTCGACGAAAGAGACTAACCAAACCGAATCCGATGAGAAGAAGGTTTATACTCCTGAATATCTAAAAGAAATAGATCAAGCCCAGTCATTGTCATTTGCCCGTCAAAACATAGCTGAGCAAGCATTATTTGAACAAGACGAAGAGGACGATGAGTTAAAGAAAGGACCATTTGGCCTGTCGGATTTTTACTCGGATGAAAAGGGAGTAATTAAGTACTGTCCGATGGGCCAGGGAGTTATAGAAGAACATTCCGTCAACTGCAAGGGTTGCAAAGCTTGCTTTAATAAAAACGTGTGCCTAAACTGCCCTAGACGTGGAGATTGTTTAATTAAACACTCAAAACAATATGCTTACGTGCTGTATAAGTACGAACACGTGAGAATAGAGAAAAGAAGGGCATATCAAAAGACCAAGGAATTTCGAGAAAAATATAGGTGGAGAAGCGGTATAGAAGCCACTAATAGCCATCTAGCAAGATTAGGTTTAAAACGATTGCGAGTAAGAGGCAAAAAAAAGGCTAATTTAAGAGTACAATTGAAGGCACTTGGATTAAATATCTTAAGAACCATAGGATACCTGCGTCGTGTGAACGGAAAAAAGCAGCAGGGAGTGTAGTGAAAACGAAAAAATACCTATAAAAATACACATAAACGTAGATTTTTTCCTAAAAAAAGGAACTTATTGAGAAATTAGATCAATAAGGTTTTATTTTTGGAGTTCGGTTCTCAATCGAGCCTCCGACTCCTGTAAGCTGATTTTTTGAAAACCAGGGTTTTTGCAGTGCGATCATAAATATTCAGGCGTAGTTCTGCTCGCAACCTTGGCGGCGCCATTTAGGAGGCTAAGAAGTCGTCAAGGGTCGTCGAATGATTGCGGCGAGCGAGCGGTCTGCGGCGAGTAAAGGGGGCGGCTCTTGGGGTATTCAAATTCGAGGGAGGGCATCTTTAAATGGAGGGCATGTTTACTGGGGAAAGGCGCGAAAGCGCTCTTTCGTCTGCGGAAGCTGGGTTTGAGATTTTTTGGTTTGGGATTTTTTAGTTTTAGATATCTGATTTTAGATGTCTGGTTAGAGATTTCTAGGTCTGCGATATCGAGGTCTGCGGTTCCTTAGTCTATAATTCCTCGGTCTGTGATTCCTCGCCCTGCGGCAAGCTCTAGGTCATTATGCCACAGTAACGGCAAAATTATTTTTTTGCAGTAAAGGAGAAAATTCTCATGATTGTCTTGGACCGCGCTAAAAGGAAAGCTGCCGTATGCCGCTATTTTTATAGTTCACGCCAATCAGGAATTTGAGATGCGCCGCGAGCATCGCGTTCACATTGTCTTCGCTGTAGAAGCCGCGATCCATTGCGAGCTTGATTTTACAGGCCCCCTAATTTTATAACAACCATAGCCCGATTAAAGGCAAACCAATCGCTAAACCCATAAAGATGAAATCTCTGGCTCTTAGAGCGATAGGAAAGGCGCAGCTTCTCTCGGCTAAGGGGTTAAAACCTCTTGATTCCATGGCCATGGCTAAATTTTCCGAGCGCCTAAAAGATCTGACCAGCATCGGCGTCGCCCGCTTGAGCGACAAAGGCGAAGCCGAAATTCCCCGGACGATTAAGGACGCTTTGACAAGCAAGTATTCGTCTTTGATGACGGGAAGAAAGTGGTAAGCCGCCAAAAGTCCGTAAGTGAATTTGGCGGGGAGCTTAAAGTTTTGGCCGAGGCTGTGAAAAAAAAGAGTGGGATTGGTGGACAAGGAAAAGAGCATGGCCAAGCCTCCAAAGGCCATCACCCTCCAAGAGAGTTGCCGAGCGGCCTCAAGAGACTGCACTGAGATGGCGGGCACGCCAAAGCTCCCGCTGAAGCCCGGCCCGTCTTTGGCGAAAAAAAGCCCAGTCATGAATAAGCCGGCGGCGGCTAAAGTGAAAGGACTCAGCCATAGAAGGATCCTTAAAGGGCGAAACGGTCTTACGGTTAAAACCAAGATGAAGCTCGCGGCGAAGACGATCATGTTCAAGCGGACGTTATAAGTAAACGACAAGATGATCCCGATGATTATGATGGAGAGAAATTTGAAGCCCGGGTTTAGCGTTCCCATATTTTTCCCTTAAAAGCTTTCTGAATTTTCCAGTAAAGAGCCGTCTTTGAGGGTGAAGATCTTGTCCGCGTAGGCTTTAGCCAAAGCCACGTCATGGGTGGCGATGACCGCAGTCAAGCCTTTTTCGACTTTGGAAGCCAGCAGTTCCATTATGACCAGAGTATTATGATGATCTTGAGAGTAGGTGGGTTCATCCAAAAAGAGCAAATTTTGCTCTTTGCAGAGCATCGTCAAGACGGCCAGCCTACGTTGTTCGCCTTGACTCAATCGCCAAGGAGAAAGCCGATGTTTATCCGAGAGCTTAAACTCCTCAATCAATTCAAGCGCTTTGGCGGCTGGGCCTGAGTCGTCGCGCCCAAGGGCGGCAAGATCATGGCCGCTGAAGCTGCTGTTGCGCTTTGCCGCCCCGCCCGGCGCGAGCGACAGTAAAACCTCGTCTAAGACGCTTTGAGCAAGAAACTGAAAACCGGGGTTTTGGAACACCAAACCCACGGGACCTTGAACCGTCAACCGCCCTTTTTTTCTTAAAAGCCCGGCTAAGGTCAGAAAAAGAGTGGTTTTTCCGCTCCCGTTGGCGCCTAAGACGGCGGTCAAAGAGCCTTTGGAGAGCTGCAAATCGAGATCTCGCAGAATGACCTTGCCTCTGCGTTTGACTGTAAGGCCCTGGGCTTTCAAAACGATCTCCGGCTGCGAGGGATATTTTCTTTTCCGAGGGAAACAATGCCCGCCTATGGGAATCAGTCCCAAGCAGTTGAACAGCTCGGATTTTTGAGCCAGATCGCCCGTCTTAAGATCGTCGAAGATGAGACGACCTTTCGAGTCCATGACGGCGAATCTTGAAACTAAGGAAAGCCATCTATCCAAGATGTGGTCGACGATCATAAGCGCTGTTCCCTCGCGGTGGAGGCGCTCTAAGAGCTTCACGAACTCGGCCGCCGAATCCGCGTCGAGGTTGGCCAAGGGTTCATCGAGGATCAATAAATCCGGTTTGACGGCTATAGCCGCAGCTAGACTTAATTTTTGCTTTTCTCCTCCCGAGAGTTCCATCACCGACCGAGACTCGAACCCGTTTAGTCCCACTAAGCTCAGCAGCTCCTGAACTTTTAGAGAAAAGTCGCCTTGGTGGTTTAGATTCTCCAGAGTGAAAAGCAGCTCGGAACCCACCGTATCCATGCAAAACTGATCGTCGGAGTTCTGAAAGAGGATCGATACGCGCCTGGCTTTCAAATCCGGCGTCAACTCGCTTAAAGGGCCGCTAGCGCAGCTGACGGAGCCGACGAGGCAGCCGGCATATTCGGGGTACAGTCCGGCCAAGATGAAAGCTAAGGTGCTTTTGCCGCAGCCCGAGGGGCCTATGAGCATCAAACACTCCCCCGGATGGATCGTCAGGTTCAGCCCTTCAATCAGCGGGGGAGCGTTTTGGTCGAACCAAAAAGTCAGGTTTTCGGCCTGGATTAGCGGCGGCATTTAGGCGCCTTGCCCACGCCAGGCTTTGAGCACGCCCGTCGCCTCCAGAGCCTGAGCTAATTTAAGCGAAAGGCAGCCGGCAAAAAACCAGCCGCTCAAAATCCTGATGACGATCATCGCAAGCAAGAGCCATGGCGAGAGCATCAGAAAACCGCTTCTGAAAAAGTCCCAGATGAAGCTGAGTATGGCTGCGGCTATGCCGGCCAAGCCCATGACTTTGAGGCTGAAATTTCGGTAACCGAAGGCGGCGAAGACCATTTCCGCGCCTAATCCCTGGATCGCGCCGTCTACGAAGACCAAGGGACCATACATGCTGCCCATAAGCACTTCCAGAAGGGCGGCCAACATCTCGGTGACGATCGCCGCTCCCGGCTTGCGTAGTATGAAGGCTATGAAAGTCGCGGCCATGAACCATATGCCGTATATAGGCTCGTTGGCGATCGGGGAGAGTCCCGTAGGCATCATAAGGGTGCTCAAAAATATCCCCAGGTATACCGCGCCTAAATAGACGACGGCGAAGACGATCGAGACGATCCCGACCATGATGACGTCTTTGAGCTTCCAGCCGCTTTTGAGCTTCCAGTTTTGTTTGGTTTTATTAGGCATATCTTAATTCCTGCGCAGG
>JAISZP010000325.1 GCA_031269135.1 Deltaproteobacteria bacterium
ACCATGATCGACGCCGGCCTTCCCTTGGTTCAGTGTCTAAAAATCATGGCTGACCAGACCGACAATTCAACCTTAAAATCAATGCTCAGAGACATCAATAATTCCGTCCAATCCGGGGCCACCCTCTCGGATGCTCTGCGAAAATTTCCGGTGCATTTCGACAACCTCTACTGCAACTTGGTCGCCGCCGGGGAGACGGCCGGTATTCTCGACACCATCCTCAAACGCTTAGCCGAGCACATCGAGAAGTCGGAAAAGCTCAAGAGGAAAGTCAAAGGCGCTTTGGCTTACCCTCTGATAGTCATGGGCGTCGGCGTCATAGTCATGTTGGTCATCATGATCTTCGTCATTCCCACCTTTCAGGAAATGTTCGCCAGCTTCGGCAAAGATTTGCCGGGGTTGACTCAGTTGGTCATCGACATTTCCAACGTCATCATACATCAATGGTATATACTCCTGCCGCTCGTCATAGCCGCGTTCATAGGCACGCGAAAGTTCTTCAAAACGGAACTCGGCACGCTTCTCTTCGACACCTATGCCTTGAAGTTGCCGATCTTCGGAGACCTTTTGCGCAAGGTCGCGGTGTCCAAGTTCACCCGCACTTTGGCCACGATGCTTCAAGCCGGCGTTCCGATCATAACCAGTTTGGACATCGTCGCCGGCACCGCCGGCAATAAAGTCGTCGAAGAGGCTCTTATAGATTCCCGCTCCGCCATCGCCGAAGGCCGCCCTTTAGTCGACCCTCTCATCGAGTCGGCGGTTTTTCCCAACATGGTCACTTCCATGATTGCCGTAGGCGAAGAAGCAGGCGCCTTGGACGTCATGCTTCTTAAAATCGCCGACTTCTTTGATGAAGAGGTCGATGCGGCCGTCGAAACAGTCATGACCATGATCGAGCCTTTGATGATCGTCTTTTTGGGCGGGACGGTGGGAACGCTGATTATCGCCATGTATCTCCCCATCTTCGGTATGGGCGCGGCCGTCAACGGCTGAAAGCTGCGGAAAGCGACGACGCCTGTCTCTGTCCCTGCCGCTGTTGATGTCCCTGTTTGAGTTTGATCGGCTTAGAGGGGAGCCGCCTCAGGCGTCAAAGAAAACTTAAAGTTGCTCCGGCTCTAAAAATTGATGCGCTCCGCGACGCTAAGCGGTCGGCCGGATTTGGCGAAGTTTAATGCCTCGGGAGTTTATTTTGAAAGCTCGCCCAGGCGTTTGCGCATCGTTGAAAGGAGTCCTTCCAAGGCATGCAGTGGTTTCCAGAGACAATAGATAAAAGCCGCTTGAAGTGGTTGTTCGTCTTCCGTCTGGTCACCAACTCCTTCATATCGGTGCTTATAATCCTCATCTACATAAATGGGCACGCCCCGGCGATCAATCTCAAGTTTTGGGCCATTGCCATATCCATAGCCATGACAGTCACTTACGGGCTGACCATGGCTCATTATTTTCTCTGGCCTCGTTTTTTAGGCGCCCCTTCTCAGGTCGTTATTCAGATGGTGAGCGACATCCTCCAGGCCAGCGTCATCATCATATTGACCGGCGGCTGCGAGAGCACCTTAAATTTCGTCTTCATAATCGTGGTCATCAACAGCGTTTTTCTCGGCGGTTTAAGGTTCTCTTTCGTGGCGGCGACTCTTTCGACTTTGGCTTGGGCCGGCATATTGGACCTTCATTACTATGGATACCTCCCTGGTTTGCCGGCTCTGGGCAATTCGATGGGTCCCACGGAACTGGCGCTGAACATGTTGGTGAATACCGGCGCCTCTTACTTGGTGGCGATTCTAGGCGGGCATCTGTCGTCCCAATTGGACATATCGAGCAGGGCTTTGGTCACCAGCCAGACGAGCTTGAATCGCCTTTCGGAACTGAATGAAAACATCATCCACAGTATAAGCTATGGGCTGATCACCACCGATAATCAGGGGAGGATCCTGTCGATAAATTCCGCAGGCCGCAATATCTTAAAAGTGTCCACGTCGGTCGCGATCGGGAAAAGTTGGCGCGATTTCTTCCCGGAACTCGACGTAACAGCCCATTCAGTGATTAGGGGCTTGATGGTCAACTACCTCAGGCCGGTCGACAAGGCGGAACTTCTGATAGAGCTGAGCATACTTGAACTGACGGACCTGCACAACGAAAGCTGGGGCAAACTTTTGGTCATAAAAGACCAGACGGCTTTCAGTCAGATGGAGGCGGAGATAAAGAGAAGCGAGCATATGGCCGCGGTCGGACGTTTGGCGGCCGGTCTAGCCCACGAGATCAGAACCCCGTTGGCTTCCATGACCGGTTCGTGGCACATGCTTTTGAGCCAGAATTTCAACGCTGAAGACCAAAATCGGATGATGCTCATAATCGGCAGGGAGATGGAGCGCTTAGAGACGTTGGTGGACGACTTTCTTTCCTTCGCCAAACCCTCGGTCGGGCACCCTCAAGCGCTGGATCTCAACAGCTTGATAAACGATCAAGTGCATATATTCAAGACCTGGAAAGGCGCTCAGGCCAAGATTGAGCTGTCGTTGGAAGACATACCGATGGTTTACTTCGACACAGGACAACTGTGCCAGGTCATTTTCAACCTCATCCAAAACGCCTTGGATGCCGCAGTCGCCGATCGGTTATGCCACGTAACCATTTCAACATCCACCGAAGCCCTGCATCGCGGGTACGTAACCTTCACCATTTCGGACAATGGGGTAGGCATATCCGAAGACAACATCAAAAGGATCTTCGAGCCGTTTTTCACCACCAAGTCTAAGGGAACAGGTTTGGGCTTGGCTATGGTTTGGGGCATCATCAGCAACGGAAACGGCCGCATCTCGGTGCGATCTACTCCCGATGTGTTGACGAGCTTCACCATCCTTTTTCCGGTTTATAAACTGAGTCAGGGAGAATTGCCGCTGACCTCGGCTATGTAGGCTTGAGAGAGGAAATTTGAAAGTTCGCCGGATCAAGTCCCGTCAGCGGAACTTGAACGGCATGTCTTACATTTTTGGCTGACGCCGGCGATATATGGACGCCGCTCATGCAAAGTCTTCTTGACGGAGCGTAAAAGTAAAGGGATTTCACTGCTCCGACGCTGATTGCTCAGCGCCTGCGGCGGCGAAATCCCTTTTGCATTGATGGTTTTCTGATAAATTTACGAAAAATATGTCGTTTAATGAAACTTTGAAACATTCAAGTCTAGGAAGATAGAAATAAAGTAGACCTGTGGTTTCAAATAAGATAAGCCTCATCACTAAAGTATTGAGGCTTGTCTACGTTAAACGTAATTGTATCTTGGCCAGTGCTTTAAACTGTCCAATTAAGTTCTTCGACAAATTAATTGCAAATACAAACCAGAATCATTT
>JAISZP010000015.1 GCA_031269135.1 Deltaproteobacteria bacterium
GTTTAGGGCGGCAAAACCCCACCAGCCCGGAGCGGGAGGAGTATAGCTGAATATGCCGTCGTCGTCGGTCAGCACCACTTGGGTGACCATTGATTCATAAGGAGCTTCGCCGGCCGATTCCAGACCTGGATACCACTCCACTTCGACTTCGCTCGCGGCTACCGGTTTTCCGTCCAGAAGAACTCTTCCGATGAAAGTGTTGCCGGCGTATTGGCCGCCTGGTTTGGTCAGCGCGACGATCTCCGTCTTTAAGCCCAAAGGCTCGTTCCAGCCTTCGTCGTCGCCGAAGGCGTCAACATAAGCCTTGGTGTAGTGGATGATGAAGCAGTCCTCTTCGGGTTCCCAGTAGGGCTGCGGCTCCAAAGCAAAGGCGTAAAGGCCGGGCCTGGCGATTGTATAGGGCAGAGACCAGGTGGTGAATCCCGATTGTTTGCCTTCCACCAACGAAGATAGGGCGTCGGTGGGTTCCCCGGAAGCGTAGACGGTAAAGGCCTTAGGCTTGACAAGGTTCATGCCTGAATTTTCAAAAGGGTGCCAGAACTTTATTTCGACGTTGATGTCGCCGTCGGCTGTATCCATGACTGTAGGCGCCGAGGGGATGACCATGCCGAAGTGGGCGCTTGCGCCGCCTGTACAGAGAAAGGCCAAAAAGAAACCCAAAGCTAGCTGAAAAGCGATGACCGTCAAAAGAAAGTTTTTTTTGTTTTTCATGGGCAAGTGTTTCCCTCGCTGATTTTTGGAAAGTTAAAAAGTGAGCTGTATTTTAAACAAAAAAAAGCCGCAACTTTTCTGTAAAAATGAAAAGTTGCAGCCTTCGTAGCTGTTTTTTTATTATTTTTTTATAGATTAATGCTTATTTTAAATAATTTAAGCAATCAAGAAAGTTTATTTATAATCAAAGACAATATTAATTGATTTTGCTTAGATATTTGAAAGGCCAGCGATTTGCTTAAGGATCAGTGCATAACATTAAAAACTATAGCTAAACTTAAAAATAGCAATTATCTAATTTTTTCAACATTCGGTCTAACTTGCCAGTCTTCTGACTGGTCAAAACGCCTTCGTGGCATTGATTATAGACTTCATGTTTATTCAGATTATGCCATAGATCGGCATTGTTGTCAAGAGCCGCGCCAAGAAAAACAGGGATTCCGCTTTCGGCGAAAGACTGAACCCTTGGCAAGGGGGGCTATGACGACGTCGGCTTTGGGAACGTCATGTTTTCCGCCGGCCCATATGTTTTCCGTCGGTCCATTGTTCCATATCTCCGTTCCATATCTCCGCAGACCGCATGAGGCCCGAAATTCAAGGCGTAGCTTTCAGTTGGGCCTTATCATGATCGATGGCGAAAACGCTCTTAAATCCGCCCCGAAGCGCGGGTCCGTGAAACCGAGGGTCATCCCCCCACATCCGGAAAAAAGGTCTAAAAGCTTATACATGCTGCACCGAATATATTCCGCGGACAGGTCGGTCGAACCTCGATAGCCGTCGCACATACGTCGTCCATCGGATATAATTAGTCCATCGGACATACGTCGTCCATCGGACATGTCAGCCCATTGGACATGTCGGCCGCCGTCAGGTTCGGCGCCGCTAAAAACGGGGTTTAATCGTCATGGAAATCCCGAAGGAAAAATTGCGCCCAATCACTTGACTATTGGACTTTTTTCTTCTAATGTTGTTTTCAAAATTGCGTTCAGTCACGTATGATTTCACCTTGCCTCCAGCATGGCTTTATTTAGTTGATTAACAACTAAACGCTTTAACCTAGGAAATTCATCCGCTTTTTTAGGTTAAAGAGGCAAATTCATAGTATTATAGCATATCATAGTATAGCATGACGTCGAATGTTTGCGAAAACATACGCTAAATGCGATATGGTTAATGTGGCGAAAACATTCTCTGCGGCGCCTTGCTTTAAGAGTTCTCAGCGGATTTCTTAACCTCGTCGGACCCGACGGTCTCAAACCGGTTTTTCCGGCAGTATCGTAAGTCATCGCAAAAACAATGGGTACGGATGCCGATTAGCGTATCGACCCTAATTCCTCCCCTTGGCTAAAGTCGAGGGCTTTACTTGGGTTTATCTATGAAAAGACAACCTGCGAAAAGAGGCGTTTGGAAACAAGTTCCGGCAAGTCACAGATTATTTTTCAAAATTCAGTTGAAGGCGATTAGACCCCCAATTTGGAGACGGTTCATGGCGCCCAGCACGATCACCTTGAGCGAGCTCCATGACGTCATCCAGATTGTCATGGGATGGGATAATTCGCATATGTACCATTTCAAGATCAACGGATTGTTTTACGATCAAGACGGCGATATGGCGGATCCGGCGGATGACGTCGTTCTGGGCGATGTGCTGTCTTTAAAAAATCCTTTTTTGTATGAGTATGATTTCGGCGATTCTTGGTTGCACCAATTGGTTGTCGAGAGCGTCGATCATGTCCCGTTAAAAAAATACAGCTCTTTGGAACCGTCGTTGGCTGGTCGGAATTATTATTGCTTAGACGGCGCGAGAGCCTGTCCTCCTGAGGATTGCGGAGGGGTGTATGGCTATTACGAATTTTACGATGCCGTGAATGCGCCGAAGGACCAAGAGCGGACCGAACCTAACCCCTGGTTGGACGAGTGGGGTTACGATGATTTTGACCCTGAATTCTTTGATATAGTTAAGGTCAATAGTCACCTTCCCAAGTAAGATATTTTTTTGACGATCAGCCTCCTCTGCTGTCTGCGGCAAGCCGCCGGAGTTTTCGAGGAGGCTTCGAGAGATGAATCGACGCTATGACCAGACGCTTAGGTCGGCGACATCGGCGCCCTTGCGGCGCTCTAGTCGTTTGAAAAGAACGTCGAAAATTCTTTTCTTGAGCTTAGAGCCTCGTCCAGGACCAGCCTCAACCCTATCAGCGGGCTTCTCACGTTAGGAGCCTTGACGCTTCTCGCGGCTACTCTGCACAGCCAGGGCGCGCTTCCCCATGCGCCTCCACGAATGATTTTATCCGACCCTTCCTTTGGCCCCAACGGGTCGATGGATTGGTCTGCGGCGTAGTCGCCGAACCAGTCGTAAACCCACTCCCAAACATTGCCCAACATGTCCATAAGCCCAAGGGAATTGGGACTAAGCATTCCTACTTGATGGGTGCCGCCTTTGGAGTTGTCGGCGTGCCAGGCGAATCGATTCAAGCTCTGAGGATCGTCGCAAAAGGCGTCAAGCTCTCCGTCTTTGGCCGCGTACTCCCACTCGGCTTCAGTCGGCAGACGGTGTCTGTCCGACTTTTCTCGGTCGTTTAATCGTTTAATGAATTCGCAGGCTTCGTGCCAAGATATATTCTCGACAGGCCGCGTTTCTCCCTTGAAAAAACTGGGGTTGTAGCCCATGACCTCGACCCACTGCCGCTGAGTCGCCGGATGTTTGGCCAAGCTGAACGGGCGACTGAGAACCACTTCGTGGGAAGGTTTTTCATATTCCTGAGCTTGAAAGTCGTCATCATCGGCGCCCATATGAAAAGTCCCGCCTTCAATGCGTATAAACTCCATGCCGATGGAGTTTTCTTCGATTATGGGACCGCTTTTAATCAACTTGAGCTTTGGGAGCACTCTTAGACCGACGTTTGGCGAATCAGTCAACGGCGGCAACTGACGATCGGTGACTTTCAGGAAAAACCTTCCAGGCTCTTGTTCTTCGACGGCGCTGCTGCCGGCTTTGCGAGAATGCCATATAGCCCTGGCTTCGGCTATACGGCTAAGGAGCCATCTAGCCGCTTCGACCGTATCCCCGCAAGCTGCGGGAAAGTCCCAGCCGCAACTTGGGCAACGGATTCGATCGCCGTCGACGGGACCGAAACAAACCGGGCATTTTTTTTCGACCATGTTGCCTCAAAAACTGCGCCAGCAGTCAGATTATTGGCCAAAGCAGTTCAAAAGTAGCTTTTTGATGGGCCGTACGCCGATTAAAATCATCGCTTTATGACGGCTGCCGCCGACGCCTCGGAAAAGTTTCGACCTTTGCGGCTGCTCGCCATGAAATAATTTTACATCAAATAAGGCATAAAATTCAAAAGGAAAAATGATATTTTAACTGGTTTGCCGTTTCGGCATCAATAGAGCCGCA
>JAISZP010000095.1 GCA_031269135.1 Deltaproteobacteria bacterium
AAATCGCCGCATAGGAAAGGCGACCGCACTTTCAGCGGTCGCCTCGACGACTGAAATGTGCGCTCGCTTAAGCTTTAGGAGCGGGTTTGATGCCGTTCGCTATATAGTACAGGATGCCGACAAAGAAAGCTCCGCCGACAAAATTGCCTAAAGTCACGGGAATTAGATTATTGATGAAGAAACCGTTCCACGTGGCCACCAGGGGAGCGGCGCCGTCGACGACCAATTTGGCGTAAGCTTCAGTGCCGCCAAGAAAGATCCCTAATGGAATAAAGGTCATGTTGGCTACGCTGTGCTCAAAACCCAAGGCCACGAAAGCGGTGATCGGGGGCCAGAGCAATACGGCTTTTGAAACTCCGTCCGTTGAAGTCGTGGCCAAATAAATGGCCAAACAAACCAGCCAGTTACATAAGATTCCTCTGACGAAAGCGACTCCAAAAGAAAGTCACACCTTGCCGTTGGCGACCGATACAGCATACTTGCTGGTGGCGGGATCGGCCATAAGTCCGCTGATTTGGCCAAGATAGGCTATAAAAATGGAACCCACCAAATTGCCGATCCAGGCAAGTATCAGGATCCGGAAGAATTTGTCCCACCCGACGCGATGCTTCAAAACGCCGCCCGGCATAAACATGCAGTCGCCTGTGAATAGATCCGCTCCGGCCAAAATGACCAACAACAGACCGCATGGGAACACTCCGCCGAAAACCAGCCTCTGGATGGAACCCCAAGTGTCTAGGGGCATGCCTCCAGCAATCCTAAGCGCCAAAAGCGAGCCGAAACCAATGTAC
This sequence comes from Deltaproteobacteria bacterium, assembly GCA_031269135.1. Lineage (GTDB taxonomy): Bacteria > Desulfobacterota > Desulfarculia > Adiutricales > Adiutricaceae > JAISZP01. The sequence goes on from JAISZP010000095.1 coordinate 792, forward strand.
GCTCCTGCAAAAAAAGCCAAAATCAAATTAGACGTCAAAGTCATCTTGGATTTGGCTAAACCTACATTACATACAGCTTCCATGGTCTCAGCCGATGTTTTTACCACACTCATTCTCCAAAACCTCCTCAAAATGCAGCGGTAATCAGTTCCGCCGGCAAAGGGACAAATCATACCATAGTTAAGGCCAATACAGCTAGTTTGCACTGCTGCTGACTACCGTAGCTTAAATTCGCCACTTTTCCTGACGGAAATAAATGAAATGACAAGTCTAAGCATAAAAGTCTTTTACTTTTTGGAGATATAGTTTCTTTTTATGATAATGACGTAAATTACAATCTAAATTTCTTTACTTACTCAGCTGTCGTCGAGGCGCCCTTTTTTCGCTGCAAAACGGAAAACATCACGCTGGGAGTTTATCTCACCTTAATCATCGCCACTATTCTCATTTGTTGGATTATTGGTTGAAACGCGCCGCAGGCAATATTAGCACAACTTACGCCCGTTGACTATAGTGTCGCAAAAATAAAAATTTTCCCGCCGTTCGCTTTACCTTTTGCGGCTTTGAGCTTGGCTGACGCCCGCGCCTAAACGCGCCGCTCGGCTTTTTCGACGAAACCAGCCGCAGGCGGGCCTAAGCAGTCTCCCCCATGCCCAAAATCGGGCTATATTTGAGTAACGGAAAAACAATCGGTGGTTATGGAGATGAAAGCCCAGGCGCGAATCCGACGGCAGGCTGGAGTATTCTTACAGGAAAATTTCATGCGGGAGATTTTTATGCTCGAGATTTTCATACTGAAGATTTCATGGAAGGGAAATGGAAGCAGAAAAGCGATAGCGGCAAGAAAGAGATGGAGGCAAGAAAGCGCTAGAAGCTAAAAAGCGATGGAGGCGAGCAAGCGATAGAGGCAAGCAAGATTCGCCGACGATGGAGTTTGATTTTTTACGTGGATTGAGTTTGAGACGCCGGCAGCCACTTGGCGATGGTGCTGAAGAGTTCTTTGACGTCGATGGGCTTATTGACATGGGCGTTCATGCCTGATTGGAGGCTTAGTTCTTTGTCTCCGCTCATGGCGTGAGCGGTCATAGCCACAATAGGCACCGTGGAATACTGACCGCCCAAAGCTCTAATGGTTTTGGCGGCCTCAAGCCCGTCCATCTCCGGCATCTGGATATCCATCAAGACCAGATCGAACGGCTCGGCCTGTATCATCTCCACCGCCTTCAGACCGTTGCCTGCCACCTTGACCGTAAGCCCGGCTTTTCTTAAGATGCCGCTGGCCACTATCTGATTGACTTCATTGTCCTCAACCAACAAAATCTCTTTTCCTTTAAGGTGAGAGATTAGTTCATTATAGTCGGCCCTGATCTTCTTGGATCTGGTTCGGGCTTTGGGAACCGGGGTGGAAGGATTGATCAGGTCGGCTAAAGTCGTGGTCAAGGTGTTGTAGCTCAGGGGTTTGGACAAAACCGCCGCGACTCCGGCTTTGGCGGCCTGCGCTTGGATGTTTTGAGGGGTCAGTCCCGACAGCAAAAGGATGGATGTCGGGTTGTCCAATAAAAGCCTCAGTTCTTTTATGGTGGAAAGGCCGTCTTTTCCCTGCATGTTTTGGTCCACGACAATCAACTCGGGCATAGGTTGTTGATTGTCTTTCATTGTTTTGACTCGCGACACCGCCGCCTCTCCGGAGGTTGACTTGGTGACGTTGAACCCCAAACTGCCGAGGTTGCGGGCGAGAATCTGAAGAGAAGAGGGGTTGTCGTCGATGGCCAGCACCACGCGATCTTTATAGATAGGCTTGATTTTAAGGGGCGCCCAGTTCTCGGTCAGACCAAATCTCGCCGTAAAGCCGAAGAGGCTGCCGTAGCCGGGCTGACTTTCGCAGAAAACCTCGCCGTTCATCATCTCGACCAAACGCTTGGTGATGGTGAGTCCTAAGCCCGTCCCTCCGTACTTGCGGGTAGTGGAACTGTCGGCCTGAGCGAAAGGGGTGAATAAGTTTTGTCTCTGCTCCGGAGTCAAACCTATGCCGGTGTCGCTTACGGTAAATCGCATGGAAACGGTCTTGGTGATCTCTTCTATAAGTTCGACCTTTACCCCTATTTCTCCTTTAGAGGTGAATTTTATGGCGTTGCTGATGAGGTTGTTCAAGATCTGGGAAAATCTGACCGGATCGCCTATGACCACTTGCGGCATGTTTTCAGGGGTATCCAAATAAAATTCCAGGCCTTTTTCAGTGGCTTTAATGGACTGCAGTTCCAAAGTCTCGCTCATTATCTCTTCAAGTCTAAACTCCACATTCTCCAAATCCATCTTGCCGGCTTCAATCTTGGAAAAATCGAGAATATCGTTGATGATGCGCAAAAGGGCCTGGGCCGCAGCATGAGTACGCTGGACGTACTCGTGTTGCTGAGGATCGAGGTCGGTTTGAAGGCATAAATGGCACAGACCGATAATGGCGTTCATGGGCGTGCGGATCTCGTGGCTCATGTTGGCCAAGAATTCGCTCTTGGCTCTCGTGCTGGCCTCGGCGGCCTCTCTGGCCAGACTTAACTCCTGTTCCTTTTCCGCCATTTCCGTCACGTCCATCAGCCAAAACATCAAACCTATGCCGCCTGCGTATTCCCCCTTAAAGGCGTTTAAAAGCATATGGCGCACCGCTCCGGCCTGGTCGAGGATCTGGATCTTTTGCCAAGAGAGACTTCCTTTTCTCTCCAAAGTCCGCATGATTCGTTCAGCCTCGTCGATATTGGCGTAGATCTTCATTATGCTCTCATCGATGTTCAGACCTAAGGATTTGCGGGCGTATGGGGTCAAGAAGCGGATATCGCCGTCTACGCTTATCAAAAAAGACACCGGACTGTTGTCCAGTATCTTTTGAAGAAGCGATCTCTCGCGCTCGATCTGGGCTTCGGCGGCCTTTAGTTTTCTAAGATCCCTAAAGTAGCATAACGCCTGTTCGCCTTCCGGACTGGTGACGCGGACGATTGAGACCTCGGACTGAATCGGGGTGCCGTTGAGAGTTTGGAAGAGCCATTCGAAGCTTACGGATTCTTCCTGGAAGGCTTCTTGGATGTATTTGAGGAACGCGTCCGCCGAGACGCTCCCGTCAGGTTGGTATGGCGGAGAGAGAGTCGGAAAGTAATCAAAAAAAGCCTGTTTGTTGGGCAGGCCAAATATACGGATAACCGCTCTATTGCAGTCGATTATCTTGAAATCCTTGTCCCAAAGGCTGCAGGCCATGGGCATGGAATCCAACATCAAGCGGTAGTGCTCGGCCTCGCCGAAGGCCTGACTTATCGGATTCATCTGCTGGTTGGCGGCCCAAAAAGGCGTCATGGGATCGACGGTTTCGTCCGCATCATCGCAGTAGCGCATGACGGCTTGAATATTCAAACTATGCGCCGAACGCTCGGTCACGACCCCTGCGGTCACCGCCTTGTTCCAGGCGCCGTTGTTGTTGCTCCACAGCAGATGATTGAGTTTGAAATCGTCATGATCTTTATTGAAGCAATCGATAAGACGGTATTGCAAGGATAGGTGATCCTGGTAATGAAAATGATTTAGAAAGAAATTCTCCGGGCTGGGCAGGTTTTCCCTGTCTTCCCCGAGCAATTCCAACAAGGAGGCGGAATAGTTTAAGCAGAGTCCGAAATCTCCCTGTTGGAGGTATTCGAGGTCAATCTTT
>JAISZP010000134.1 GCA_031269135.1 Deltaproteobacteria bacterium
CCCATTTGTCTTCCCAACTCCAAAAGGGCTTTGTTGGCTATCGACTGTCGAGGCAGGCTGTTTTCCTGGACTTCCAAGTAGAACGAGTCGGGGAAGATTTTCGCGTAGCGTTCGGCGGCGGCTCTCGCCTCTGCTTGTTTGCCGGAGGCCAAAGCTCTGGGAATTTCCCCTTGCAGACAACCCGACAAGGCGTAAAGACCCTGGCTGAACTGGCTTAAAAGCGCGTAATCGACTCTCGGTCTATTGTAAAAACCCTCTATGTTGGCTAAAGAAATCAATTTGCACAGGTTGCGGTAGCCTGTCATGTCTTTGGCTAGAAGAGTCAGGTGCGAGCGCACCTCGTTTTGATCGCGGCTGGCGTGATCGAGGTTGGTCACGTAGGCCTCCACCCCTAAAATGGGTTTTAAGCCTTGAGCTGTCGCGGCGTTGTAAAAATTCCAAAGCCCGTACATCTGCCCATGGTCGGTTAAAGCCACGGCCGGCATACCCATGGATAAGGCGGTTTTGACGAGGTCGTCTATTTTTATGGCCCCGTCCAACAAGCTGTAACAGGAATGGACATGGAGGTGCACGAAAGACATGGTTTTAGCCTTTATTGATGTTGAAATCGGAAATTTATTTGAGGGTGTCGCGCTTTAAGCCGCAAAAGAGCATAGCTGAAAGGAGAAGTAAATATCGAGTCGGTTGGGCCTATTAGGCCCATTGAGCCTATTGAATTGATGGAATTGATTGAGTCGATTAAGTCGGTCGAGTTGATTTGGTTGATTTGGTTGACTTGGTTGATTGCGTTGACTGTGTTGATTGCGTTGATTTGATTGCTTAGGTTGATTAGGTTTATTGCGTCGGCTGCGTCGACTTTGTCGATTGTGTCGACTCGATAGATTGTCGTGGCCGGAAAATAAAAAAATCGAAAACTCAAAACCGGTCAATTCGAGTCCAGTCGGTAGTTCGGAGCTTCGGTGGTTATGATGACGTCGTGGACGTGGCTTTCCTTCAGGCCGGCGGAGGTGATGCGGACAAAGCGGGCTTTTTCCATGAGTTGATCGAGGTTGGCGGCCCCTAAGTAGCCCATGCCGGATCTGAGTCCGCCCAAGAGTTGATAGATGGTTTCCGATAAATACCCTCTGTATGGAACTCTGCCCACGATTCCTTCAGGGACGAGTTTGGCTTTGTCTTCGCTTGGTCTTTGACCGTAGCGGTCGGCCGAGCCCTCGCGCATGGCCTCGATCGAACCCATGCCTCGGTAGGTTTTGTATGAACGGCCTTGGTAGAGGATTTTTTCTCCGGGACTCTCTTCGGTGCCGGCTAAAAGCGAACCCACCATGACGGCTGCGGCGCCGCCGGCCATGGCTTTGACGATGTCGCCGGAAAATTTTATGCCGCCGTCGGCCACTATCCCTTTCCCCATCTGCCTCGCTTGTTTGGCGCATTCGAAGATGGCCGTCATTTGAGGGACGCCGACGCCCGCCACGATGCGGGTGGTGCAAATCGAACCCGGACCGACTCCCACTTTGACGCAGCAGGCGCCCGCCTCGATAAGAGCCTTGGTGCCTTCAGCCGTAGCCACGTTTCCGGCGATCAGTTCGACCTCGGGGTAGGATTTTTTTATTTCGCTGACGACGTTCAAGATGTTTTTCGAATGCCCGTGGGCCGAGTCGATGACCAATAAATCCGCTTTGACTTTGATTAAGGCTTCGGCTCTCTGGAGAGTGTCCGTTCCGGCGCCGATGGCGGCGCCGACTCTTAGGCGGCCTTTGTGGTCTTTGCAGGCCAAGGGAAATTGCCTGACTTTTTCGATGTCTTTAATGGTGATGAGCCCCACTAAAAAGCCCAGTTTGTTCACGACTAAAAGTTTTTCTATGCGGTTTTCGTGGAGCTTGGCTTTGGCGTCGGCCAAAGTGATGCCCTCTTCGGCGGTGATCAGATCGTCTTTGGTCATCACCTCGTGAACGGGCCTTTCAAAGTCCGTTTCGAAGCGAAGGTCTCGGTTGGTGACGATGCCCTTCAATTCCCCGTTGTCGACCACCGGCACCCCTGAGATATGGAAGTGCTCCATCAGCTTTTTGACTTCGAATACTTTAGTCTGAGTGGTTACGGTCACGGGATCTATGATCATGCCGCTTTCGCTTTTCTTGACCTTTTCCACTTCCGAAACCTGAGCCGCGATGGGCATGTTTCGGTGAATGATGCCGATTCCGCCGTGCCTGGCCATGGTGATCGCCGTCGCCGACTCCGTGACGGTATCCATAGCGGCGCTTAGAAGCGGGGCGTTTAAAGTTATTTTTTCAGTGAGCTTGGTGGTCAGCTCGACCTCCGAGGGCAAGACATCGGAGTAGGCCGGGACCAATAGGACGTCGTCAAACGTCAACCCTTCGGAAAAAGCGGTGAACTCGGACATGGGAACCTCTGGGTCTTAAGGTTTAAGCGGTATCAAGTCGGCGGCGGCCAGCCATAGACCTTCCAATAGGCTATTGTCGCTTACCGTCAGTTCGTCGCAGCCGAAAAAGTCCATAATTTCAATGACCATGATCAGGCCCGCCACAATGACGTCGGCCCTTTGCGGGTGGAGTCCGAGATGAGTCAGACGCTCGACCAGCGGCTTTTCGGCCAGGGCGTTTAAAAGTCGATTGATTTCTTCTCTCCCGAAACGCTGGTTGTTTACTTTATCCGAGTCGTAGTCGTCCATGTTCATGAGCATGGCGGCGAGCGTCGTGACTGTTCCGGCGGTTCCGACCAAGGTCAGGGACCCGGCGAGAGGTCGTCGGTCGAGGGGTCGCCGCTCGAGGGAACTCAAAAGCGCGCGAACGCGCTCGGTGATTTTTTCCAGCGCTTTCCGGGAAGGCGGATCGCCGTCGATGAACTGCTCGGTAAGTCCGACCACCCCGAGCGGCAGGCTCACGGAAGAAACGATCCTCGTCAGGGACGTGTTTATGAATTCCGTCGAGCGACCGCCGATATCGAAAATTAGGCCTTGGTTCGGAATTGGTTCCAAGCCCGTCAAGACCCCATGGGCAGTTAGGCGGGCCTCGTCGCTTCCGGAAAGCAAGACCGTCTCCCAGCCGAATTTTCGACCGATTTGGGCCAAAAAATCCGCGCCGTCGTCGGCCTCTCTGAAAGCCATCGTGGCGCCGGCCACGACCCGGCTAGGGGAGTATTGTACAATAATTTCGTCGAATTCCTCCACCGCCTGCCAGGCCCTTTTTTTAGGCGCCGTCCCGAGCTTGCCTCGGGCGCCAAGTCCTTGAGAAAGCCGAGGGATCCGTTGCCAGACTCTGCGAGAGCCTTTTTCCATGGCGCCGTCGGCGAAAGTCGCGGTCAGCAGCCGGAATGTATTTGAACCGAGGTCTAAAGCGGCCAGTTTTTTGCGAGGCATGATGGGGATCGATTCTTTGAACGACTATTAGTCGGTATGGTGGCGAACACCTTTTTAAGGGCTAAAGATACCAGATATCGGGGGCGTCTTTCAAGATCATGACGCTCTTAATTTGCGGTCTCTGGAGGCGCTCCGACAAAGGGTCCTTCCAATTGATTTATGGTCTTTGATGGAAAAAAAGCGGATCTCTCAATGGATGGGCAAAAGTGATTGAGCGTTGATAGCGACAGATTCAAGGTGTATTTTTAGTGATCCAAGTCGCTGATTTTTGTGTTAAAATAAAAACAATAGAATGAAAAAAATCGAGAACATACGATTTTTTTGCGGTCTGCCGATTTGAGGCGAAATTAGGCGACATGCCGCTTTTTGTCGCATATTCGGCTTTTGGGGAGCAATTGAAAGATTTCTCTTCGAATGCCGGATGGAAAGCCTGACTATGAAGCCGAATATGAAGCTTAGATATGAAGCTGAGCCGTAAAGTTCATCTGTGGATTTTATCTATTCTGTAGATTTTATCTATAGAGTTTATCTTTGGAAAGGCGATGAGAGTCTATCTTTGAGAGTTTGTCTTTGGAAGGGCGATGAGAATTTATCTTTGAAAGTTTGTCTTTGAAAGTTTATTTTTGGAAAGGCGAAGAGAGTCCATTCACGCGATAATTGTGGTTTTTAACGTTATTTTTTTTATAATGGAGTGTTTATGACTTTAAGTAATTGGACACAGAAAGATTTTTTGGCTCTAAACGCTGAAGTTTGGAAGGCCTGCGCCATACAAGCCGCCGTTAGCCTTGATTTGTTCACCGCTTTAGATCAAGAAAGAAGAATGGGGTTGTCCATCAAAGATCTAGCGAAAAAAATCAACTGCGATTTTAGAGCGACCGAAATGCTGGTCACCGTCCTGGCCAGTCTTGGACTGTTGATAAGAGATGGAGGACAGGTCGCCCTCAAGCCGGTGAGCCAGAAGTATTTATCGGCCAACTCGCCTAGCTACTTCGGCCATTCGCTTAAACATAGTTGGCATATACTGCCGGCCTGGGCTAATCTCGACAAATCCGTCAGGACCGGGAAAAAGTCGACGCAGGATGCCGCTATAGACAGCGCCGACGACAGTCAAAGAGAGGCTTTTCTCATGGCGATGCACAACATCGCCAAGATGCGGGCCGAATATGTCGTGTCTCGCTTGGAGTTGACCGGTAAACGCAACCTTTTAGACATCGGCGGCGGCCCAGGGACTTATGCGACCGCTTTTTGCCGCGCGCACAGCAATCTTAAGGCTGTGATTTTTGATTTGCCGTCAACGTTGAACGTCGCCAAAAAAGTGATAAAGTCTCTAGGGCTTTCCAACTCGGTGAGTTTTATCGCCGGCGATTACAACAAAGACCCGATACCGGGTTTTTACGACGTGATATGGATCTCTCAAGTGCTCCACCAAGAGACCCCTAAAAACGCTCAAGCCTTGATCAAGAAGGCGGCTGACGCGTTGGTCGATAAGGGCACATTGGCCATTCAGGATTTTTTGTTGAATGACGATCGCCGCGGTCCGACTTCCGCAGCTCTTTTTTCTCTTAATATGCTCGTAAATACGAATGGCGGACAGTCGTACACGGTATCCGAGATCACTCAGATGCTCCAAAAAGCGGGTCTTTCCAAAATCAAGGAAATCGCTTCCGATAAGATGCTGCTGGGCAGCGGCGTCATAACGGCTTCAAAACTTTGATGAAAACCCGATATGACCCCAATAAAATCCTTAATGATAGCAATCCGCTCATGTGAACCTTCATGTGAACCTTCATGAGAAGCCTCTCGGATCGCGCGAGTCGGTCGAAGCTCGAAGCTTGGCCGATCCGAACCGGCGAGGTTTCAAGGGCTTAAGGTGAGCATAGCTGCGAGGATAGGCGTTAAGAGAGCAAAAAATATATATCGCCGAAGGTCGATATGCGAGAACCCATTTATCCGCTGGGCTAAAGGCGACAGGATTTTTGCGATTATTTAGAAAATCGCCGCTTAAACATCGAAAAGCGAGCCGCTTTTAGCCCTTGAAAAATCAAGAAATTGGAATTATTGAAAATTATTCATCTATGACGATGTCAAGTCGTGATTGTATTTTAGAAGATAACGAAGATATTCGCAAATTAACAAATATCTGCATTAATGAACGCATTATTGCTGCAACTTATATTTTAATTCATGACATATAGCTTCTTCTTCATTTTTCTGCTGCTATTAATAACTTAGATTGCTTATTGTCTTTTAATAAAAATGCTATTGATGATGAGATTGATGTTGTTCGTCTTAATCTTTATGAACAAACTAGAAATATGAGTTATAAAGAATTTAAATACTTTATAAAAAAAAGAATTAGAGCCATTTAATGAAGAATTTGGACTAAAAACAATTTCCGGCATTAATTATTTTATCAAACAAAATCACTTTAAATAAATTCTTTATGAAGAGGAGCCTTTAATTACTTAGCTTGTCGTTTTGATGCAGTGTGATTAAAAGAATAAAAATCAAAAAAGAGCGTAATATAATAAATAACAGCACAAAAGCAATATTAAAATATATCTTGAAACAAACATCTTCAATCGATATTTTGATGTCGATCCAATATCGCATCTTGCCGCTGTTGAACTTTTCAACCAAATCAAAGCCGGAAAATTCGAGCCGGATACATCAGTAAAAGGTGCATGGCGTTTTCAAGGGTTTATAATCCGACAGGCTTCTAGTTCAGGTTTCGATTAAAACCCTTTTCACAAAATATTCGCCAAAATTTACCTGAACAAGCCCAGGAAAAATATCGAGAGGGCTATCCAAACTCGCCAAACCCCGCAAACTCGCAACATAATCAGTCATATCAAAACTGCAGCTCTCTGTGCGCCTAAGTTAAATTTCTCCCCGCCGGTCACGATTTTACAAAAACTTTACATTAACAAAACGGTTTTTTTCCTCCCGTAGCTTATAAAGTACTCATGACAGCGGGAGAAACCAAAAACAGATTTTTTCGTGTCCTGACCTTACTTGCCTCTCTGAGCGTGATGCTGGTGACGGTAGGGATGTTGGCGACCCTATTCGCCGAGTCGCTCCCGGCCATCAAGCACTTCGGCTTTTTAAAATTTTTGACGACCAAAAGTTGGAATTACTCGGCTGAAGTCTTCGGCGCCTTAAGGCCCTTGACCGGCACCTTGCTCAGCACTTTACTGGCCTTACTCGGAGCCGTACCGATCGCCATCGGTACGGCCATTTTTTTGACCGAGCTGTGTCCGATCAAGCTTAGAGGCGTCATCGCCACAGCTCTGGAGCTGCTGGCGGCTATACCGAGCATAATCTACGGCCTATGGGGTCTATACGTATTGGCTCCTTTCATAGAAAACTACATCCAGCCGAGCGTCGGGGCCAGCTTAGGAAAGCTTCCCTTCATCGGCAGCTTCTTTCAAACTTCCGTTTCCGGCGGGGTGAGCCTTTTCACCGCTTCGATGATCCTCTCGGTGATGATCATCCCCTTTATAACCAGCATCACCCGAGACGCGTTCAACCAAGTCCCGGCGATCTTGAAGGAATCCGCCTATGGTCTGGGCGCGACTCGTTGGGAGTCGA
>JAISZP010000175.1 GCA_031269135.1 Deltaproteobacteria bacterium
TTTGAAGGCGTTACCGTCACTAGGGCTTCAGTGACGCCGGATTTAAAGAAGGTGCATGTTTATTACAGCGTGATGGGCGATGAGGCCCGTCGCGCCGAGTTGGCCGGCGCTTTGGAAAAAGCTAAAGGGTTCATAAGGCGCTCGCTTGCCGGCGAACTGACGATAAAATACGTGCCGGAGTTGATTTTTGAATTTGACCGAAACCTTGCCTACGTTGAGCATATGAATCAGATTTTTTCCGAGCTTAATAAGAAACAAGAAGACCCTCGCGCATCCGCGCTGGACAATGACTCTAAATGACGAATATTCAATTGAAAGCCGATCCCGAAAAAAAGATGGAAACGTTTTCCATTGAACCCAATGATTTTTTCCTTTCATTGCTTGTTGAACAGGGAGAGAAGATTTTAATAACAGGTCACCACAGTCCTGATGGTGATTCTTTAGGTTCATCTGCGGCATTAGCTTTAGCTCTCAAAGAGATGGGCCTTGGTGTCGTGGTCGGTTTGCCTGGCAAAAACGCCTCTTCCCTCAATTTTCTTTTGAATCCGCCTGAGATGTTTAAGCAAGTCGAGTTGGAACAGGTATTGTCCGGGGAATACGGTCGTTTAATATTGGTGGACTGTCAGATGCCGAACCGAGTTTGGCTTGAAATCACCCCCGAACAATACAAAGCCTTTCCCCCATACATCGTCATAGATCACCACCAAAGCGACGCTCCCAGCCAACCGTTTCTGGCAGGCTTCATAGATCATCAGGCTTCGGCCACCGCTGAGTTGGTCTTTAAAGTTTTAAAAAAGCTGAAAATCAAATTTACAAAACCGATAGTGGAAAGCCTTTTAACGGCGCTTATAAGCGATACAGGCTCTTTCAGTCAGAATAACGCCACCCCTGAGTGCTTGCGGCAAGCGGCTGAACTGGTCGCCTTAGGCGGAGACATAGAGCGTATAAACCAAAAGCTCAAGCAAAATTGGGCGCTTTCGCGCATAAAACTTTTGACGGCCGCTTTATCTAGTTTAACCCTCCACTATGACGGACGAGTGGCGGTCATCATTTTAACTTCGGAAATGCTCTCGGAGACCGGCAGCGATCTGACCGAGTCGGAAGGCTTTGTGGAGTATCCTCTTTTGTTGGCTGGAGTCAAAGTCAGCGCTTTGATCAAAATCAACGGTCGAGGAAAAACGAGAGTCAGCCTACGTAGTCGCTCCTCTGTCGACGTCAGGGCTCTGGCGCGTTCATTTGGAGGGGGAGGCCACGTTAAAGCTGCGGCCTATCTAGACGATAGTTCCGATCCGAAAGAGGCGAAGAAAAATTTGTTGGAGCAGATCGGTCTGTACATCAAAGAGGCCAATGACTGATAAACTCGCCTTAAACGCCGACGAACTTTCAGGCCTTATTTTGATAGATAAAGCTCAAGGTTCGACTAGTCATGATGTGGTGAAGCGGCTGCGACATCTCGCCCGTCAAAAGACGGTCGGCCACACAGGGACTTTAGATCCAATGGCGACGGGGCTGATGGGCGTTTTGTTGGGCCAAGCCACCAAGCTTGAACCTTATCTGGTTAAGATGGATAAAATGTACTACGGAAAAGCCCGTTTAGGCCTTCTGACCGATACCGACGACGTGACCGGAAAGGTTCTCTCGTCTTACCAAGGAGCGTTTCCGACCAAGGCTCGGATACAAGAAGTTTTAGAGACGTTTCAGGGTCCAAGCCGACAGGTCCCTCCAGCCTACTCGGCCATTAAAGTCAATGGGCAACCAGCTTATAAGGCCGCCAGAAGCGGCAAGGCGCTGAAATTGGCCCCTAGAGACGTCACCGCCTTCAACCTTTCGCTGGTCGAGTGGGATGAGCCATATTTGACTTTTACCGCCCACGTGTCGTCCGGCTATTACATAAGAGCGCTGGTCAGAGATCTGGGAGAAAAATTAGGTCTTCTTTCCGGCGCCTTAAGCGAGTTAAGGCGGCTGTCGGTCGGACCATTCAATTTAAATCAAGCGGGTCCGTTTCCTACGAGCTATGAACAAATCAGTTCGAGCCTCATAGCTCCAAGAAACGCCCTCGCTCACTTACCCGAGATCGAACTGGACGCCGTAAAAACCGAGCGGCTTTGTTCAGGAAATTTTCTCGCCCCACCTGACGACAAACCAGCGGGCGTGTATAAAATCATAGGGCCCCAGGGTTCGCTGGCGGCCTTAGCAGAGATAACGGCGGGCGGCTGCGGAAGCGGCGCCCGACGACAGCCCCAGAGGCCTTTCTTGCGGCCTCTACGGGTATTTTTACGAGCGTCCGACGCTCGATCAAACCAAGGCAGGGAGAAACCATGTCGATAACTTCCGAGAAAACCGTAGAGATTGTTTCAAATTTCCGCAAACATGAAAGCGACACCGGCAGCACTGAAGTGCAGGTGGCGCTTTTGTCGGAGCGCATCGCGAACCTCACCGAACACTTTAAGACTCACCACAAAGATCATACTTCCAGGCGCGGCCTATTAAAGTTGGTGGGCCAGAGACGCAGACTTTTAAACTACTTGAAGAAAAACGACATCGGTCGCTATCGTGAACTCATTTCTCGCTTAGGACTCCGTAAATAGACCAGGCGCTCATCGTCAATCCGCCTGGAAATATGGCTTGTTCAAGGCGTGAAAAAAAAATAGGGAAGAGTTCCGCTTGCGCGGAGCGACAGCCAGATTGCTTTATTGGGCAATTCCCAGCGGCCGCCTAGCCGACAGGGCTTAGGTGGGGAGGAAGAACAGTAAATGAAAGTTGAAACCAAGTTTGGCGAAGCCAAACTCGTTCTGGAGTCGGGCAAGATCGCCAAGCAGGCGAACGGTAGTGTGCTGGTGACGATGGGCGAAACGGTTATTTTAGCGACTGCCCAAGCGTCAAATGAAAAAAGGACAGGGATTGATTTTTTGCCTTTGACCGTAGATTACCAGGAGCGATTTTACGCGGTTGGGCGCATACCAGGAAACTTTTTTCGCCGAGAGATTGGCCGTCCCACCGAAAAAGAGACGCTGACCTCAAGGTTTATCGACCGCCCTTGCAGGCCTCTCATTTCCAAGGGATGGACCTACGAGACCCAGGTCATAGCGCAGGCTTTGTCGGTGGACGATAAATACGATCCCGACATCCTGGCCATGTTGGGGGCTTCCACGGCTCTGACTCTGTCAGATATTCCCTTTAACGGTCCCATCGCGGGAACTAGGGTCGCCCGCGTCGAGGGGAAATTAATCGTCGCTCCCACCCAGGCCCAAATTAACGATGCTGATTTGATTCTAATAGTCGCATCCAGCGCCGACGCGGTGGTGATGGTCGAAGGCGGGGCTAAGCAAGCCAGTGAAGCGGAAGTGTTGGACGCCATCTTTCTCGCTCAAGAATCCGTCCAGCCCCTTTTGAAGCTTCAATTGGAACTGCAAAAGGCTTTGGGGAAGGAAAAGCGCATTATAGAACCTGTGCAGCATAACGATGAGCTCATCTCTAAAATCAAGCTCGAGTACAGAGAGTCCATGCTCTCGGCCTTGACCACCAAAGACAAGATGCTGCGCCATAAGAAGATATCGGACCTTAAAGAGCTTGTCGTCGGCGCTCTCGCCGAGAGTCATCCCGACTCCGACTCCGATTCCGACGTTTCCTTGGCGTTGCATGAACTTGAAGGCGAGGTTTTAAGAGGTCTTATCTTAAATGAAGGCCGCCGCATCGACGACCGCTCCTTAACACAGGTCAGGCCGATAGAATGCGAAGTCGCCTACCTTCCCAGAACTCATGGCTCGGCTCTGTTCACCAGAGGCGAGACGCAGAGTTTAGCCGTCGTGACTTTAGGCACCAGCTTCGACGATCAGAGGCTGGATACCGTCATCGGCGACACCTCTAAGACCTTCATGCTCCACTATAATTTCCCGCCTTATTCCACCGGCGAAGTCAAGCGGTTGGGAGCTCCGGGTCGACGCGAGATCGGCCACGGCGCTTTAGCCGAACGGGCCTTGAAATCAGTGTTGCCCGACCATGAAAAGTTTCCCTATACTATAAGAGTGGTCTCTGAAATCTTGGAGTCCAACGGCTCTTCCTCAATGGCTTCGGTGTGCGCCGGCTCTCTGGCGCTTATGGACGCCGGCGTTCCTATATCCGCTCCCGTCGCCGGGGTCGCCATGGGTTTGGTGGTTGAAGGCGAAAAGGTGGTGGTTCTTACAGACATACTCGGCGACGAAGATCACCTCGGCGATATGGACTTTAAGATCACCGGAACGAGCAAGGGGATCACCGCCGTTCAGATGGACATAAAGATAAGCGGCGTGACTCGCCAGATTATGTCCACCGCCCTATCCCAGGCAAGGGACGGCAGACTCCACATCTTAGACGTCATGTCCAAAGTCATTGACGCTCCCAGAGCAGAAATATCCACTTTCGCTCCAAAGACCTTGATACTGCAGATCAGTACTGATAAAATTAAAGACGTCATTGGTCCTGGGGGCAAGATCATAAAGAGCATTCAAGCCGAAACGGAATCTCGCCTGGAAGTCGAGGACAACGGCAAAGTCACCATTTATTCTTCCAACGCCGAAAAAGCCCAGGCGGCGGCTGATCTGGTCAGACGCTACACCCAAGTTCCTGAGATCGATAAGATTTATTCCGGCCGGGTAGTTAAGGTGATGGAGTTTGGGGCGTTTGTGGAGATTCTCCCCGGAACCGACGGATTGGTGCATATCTCCCAACTTTCTCACGAAAGAGTGCAGAGAGTCAGCGATGTCGTAAGAGAAGGCGATATAATCGACGTCAAGGTCTTGGGCATCGATAAACAAGGCAAGATTCGTCTGTCTATGCGGGCCGCCTTGGACGCCAAAGGCGACGGCGGCAACCGTTAATGGTCGCGCGGCGAACTGTTTTCGTCGCTCCCAAGAGGGCGACGAAAATATGATTTGTCCGGGTTAGTGAGCCGACATAGCTCAATTGGCAGAGCAGCTGATTTGTAATCAGCAGGTTGCGGGTTCAAGTCCCATTGTCGGCTCCAAATAGCTTTTTTTAATCGTATTATCCCGCATTACCACATACTAAAAAAAGCCCGGAAACACGCTTAAATAGAAGGTTTTCGGGTTTTTTTTTGCCTAAATTTTGTTTGTGGTGATTTGTAATAATCCGTTGACAGCGATTTTTTTTTAGGGTACAGTAAAGGGTATCTGGATTCAGCAAGTCGATGGTATCGACCTGAAAAACCTAAACTCCTTTATTTGCGCTAGTTTGCTGCTCCCATAGATACCCTTTTCGTGCTAGTCCCAAATACCTTCTGAGGTTTAACCTGATGAAAAAAGTCAATCAGCTTTCAGACATACTTTTAAAATCTTTACGCGACAAACCAACCCCTGATGGAAAACCTAAAAAATATCCTGACGGCAATGGTCTATACGCTTTTATTACTCCACTTGGGACAATTTCCTTTAGGTTTAATTTTAGGCTAGAGTCTAAGTACTATACATATGTTATCGGCAATTATCCGGTCTTTACACTTAAGGAAGCTAGAGAAGCGGTTGTAAAAGCAAAAAAAGATATTGTTAATGGCATAAATCCAAGCAAAAAGAAAAATAGTACTGAACAAGCCGTCAAAACATATACCTTCAGCAATGCCGTTGATGATTATTACAACACAAAAAAAGAAATTCTTACCCCCAAGTATTCGACTAGCATTTTAGGTAGAATAAAATATAATCTTTATAACGATCTTAGCGAATTAAATATAACTGATATTACATCAAGTTTGTTGCTTGATACATTAAAAAAGGTTCAAAGTAAAGGCCACCATGAAACTGCTCATAAATTACTGCGAGTTTGTGGGCAAATTTTCAGGTTTGCTATTGCCAGTCAAAAAGCCACTATCGATCCAACGGTTAATTTAAGAGGAGCATTAACCGTAGTTCCTACAAAACATAGAGCGGCTTTACAGGACCCCCAAGACCTAAGGCGAGTATTGCAAGCAATCGATGATTATCATGGTTATACTGTTGTAAAAGCCGCTCTGCAATTAGCCCCCTTATTGTTTGTAAGACCTGGCGAGCTCAGATCCGCTAAATGGTCTGAAATCGACTTTGAAACTAAACAATGGGTTATTCCAGCTGAAAAGATGAAAATGAAGCGCAAGCACTTTGTCCCCTTGGCAAGTCAAGCGGTCGATATTCTAAAGTCTTTACAGCACATTTCAGGCGATGGAGAATATTTATTTCCTGGCCCCCGGACTAAAAC
>JAISZP010000281.1 GCA_031269135.1 Deltaproteobacteria bacterium
GTCGTCATCGGTCCAGTAGTCGTCATCTGTCCAATAGTCGTCATCGACCGAGTAGTCGTCATCTGTCCAATAGTCGTCATAGCCCCATTAGTCGTCATCGGTTTTTAAGACCGCTATGAAGGCGCTCTGGGGCACTTCGATCTGTCCAACCATCTTCATGCGCTTTTTACCCTTCTTTTGTTTTTCCAAGAGCTTACGTTTGCGGGAGATGTCTCCTCCGTAACACTTCGCCGTGACGTCTTTTCGGTAGGCGCTGATCGTCGAGCGAGCGATTATTTCCCCGCCGATGGCCCCCTGAATGGCTATCTTGAACTGCTGGCGGGGGAGTTCCTCTTTTAGGCGGTCGCACATGTTCAGCGCCCTTTGCCTGGCTCTGTCTTTGTGGACGATGATGGAGAGGGCGTCGACTTTTTCTCCGTTTAAGAGAATATCGACCTTGACGAGTTTGTTGGCGCGGTAATCGATAAGTTCGTAGTCGAAGCTTCCGTAGCCTTGGGTTATGGATTTGAGCTTATCGTAAAAATCGTAGACGATTTCCGCGAGAGGCAGCTCGAAGGTGATTTCCGTACGTCCGGGACTGGGGTAATTCAGGGTGGAATTGACGCCCCTGCGGTCGAGTCCCAGCTTCATGACCGCCCCGATATAGCGCTCAGGGCATAAGATGGAAGCTTTGATGTAAGGCTCAAGAGATTCTTCGATGTAAGAGGGATCGGGGTAATCCTGGGGGTTGTCGATCTCAAGCTCTTGGCCGTTTTTGAGCACGAATTTATAACGCACCGAAGGCGAGGTCATGATTATCGATTGGTCGAACTCGCGCTCCAAACGCTCTTGGACGATCTCAAGATGCAGAAGTCCTAAGAATCCGCAGCGAAAACCAAGTCCCAAGGCGGCGCTGCTGTCTTTTTGGTAGACGAGAGCGGCGTCGTTGAGTTTGTATTTTTCCAAGGCTTCCGAAAGCGAGAGGTAATCGTCGGAGGTAACCGGGTAGATGGATGAGAAGACGACGGGTTTCACCGTCTTAAAGCCTGCGAGGGCCGCGGTCGCGGGGGCGCCGGCCAAGGTGACGGTGTCTCCGATGGCGACGTCCGAAACAGTCTTTATGCCGGCGATTATGTAGCCCACCATGCCCGCCGACAAGGCGCCCACGGCCTCGCGTCCGAGCCGAAACAACCCGACCTCTTCCACCCTGTGGGCGGCTTGACTGGCCATTAGGAGGATCTGATCGCCTGCGCCGAGCTTTCCGTCGAAAATTCGTACGGCGACCACCGTTCCTCTGAATGGGTCATAGAAGGCGTCGAAGATCAAAGCCCGCAAAGGCGCCTGCTCGTCTCCTTTGGGAGCGGGGATGAAGCTGATGACGGCCTCGATGATTTCCTCAATCCCTTGGCCTTGTTTGGCTGAGGCCAGCAGAGCCTGAGAGGAGTCAAGTCCCAAGTCTCGGTCGATCTGCTCCAAGCACATTGGGATGTCGGCGGCTAAAAGGTCGATCTTGTTGATGACCGGAATGACGACTAAATCGTGCTCCATGGCGGCGTAGAGGTTAGCCAGGGTCTGGGCTTCCACTCCTTGGGCGGCGTCGATCAGCAGCAAAACCCCCTCGCAGGAGGCCAGAGCTCGGGAGACTTCGTAGGAGAAGTCGACATGTCCGGGGGTATCGATGAGATTGAGCAGAAACGATTCACCCGCCGAGTTTTTATAGGGGAGAGTGACCGCGGAGCTTTTGATGGTGATCCCTCTCTCTCTTTCCAAATCCAAGGAGTCGAGGATCTGATCTTGAAATTGGCGTTCGTCGACCAAGCCGACCTGCTGAATAAGGCGATCGGCTAGAGTGGATTTGCCGTGGTCGATATGGGCGACTATGGAAAAATTCCTGAGATGTTTCATAAATTATAAGAGGCTCTTTGAAAAACGATGTTTGTAAGCTTTGAAAAAACGATATCGAACTGTCGGCAGGAGCAATCGCCGACGGCGGCGACTACTTTGTTTTATTCGACCGTCCCAGTATGAAAGATGTCAGCATCAGAGCAAGCCCTAAAATCATCACGATATAGATCATAATAAGCCACTGAGTCATTGAAAACCCGAACAGCCACCACTGGGTGTCTAATTCGCCGCAAGTTCCTGAGGGTTGGAAGTGGGTGGGAAAATTCGAGATGAACGGGAGCTTTATCTTGGGCGGCGGGCCGCATTGGAGAATGGCGTATGGGTTATAGAGAACGTCGAGATTGATGAACTCCAGAGCGAGAGTGAGTTTAAGCCCCGTCACGGCGCTGGATAAAGTGATCAGGTAGGCTGGGATCTTGAAAATCAACCAGCGGGGACCCAGCAAGGCTATAAAAGCTCCGACGAATATGGCCATCATCGCCAATCGGATTTTGACGCAGTACTCGCAGGGCCTTAATCCCAGATGGAGCTGAAAATACAGCACTGAAAAGATTTCCAGCGATAAGGCCCACAAGCCCCCCGTCAGCCACAGCAGTCTTTTATCCTGCCAATCCGATAACGTGGGAAAGAAGTTGTCTAGGATCTTCAACAAAATACCGACGGCTTACTGGGCTTCGCCACTGGCCAGCCGCTCCCTTTCTTGATTGATGAGTTGCTCCGCGACTTGATAAAAGGTTTGGCTGTAGGGAAGAATGTAACGACCGTTGACGATCATGGTCGGTACGGCTCTGATTTCGACGGCGTCATAGTATTCTTTGGCTTTCGTCAAGTTGTCGATGACCCTATCGGAGTCGTAAGCGGCGCTGTATTCAGCCCTCGATATCCCGTTGGCGACCGCGAATGATTCCTGGGCCTGCTTTGAGATTAGTCCGTAAGAGTGACTTGGTTTGGCGGGGGTGTTGGAAACCGTCATGTTTTGAACGGCTAAGAAGGCGTTGGTTCTGAGGTTGAGTTCCGCGCCAAGTTCTCTTAAGGAGTAGTATAAGCGGGCGTGAAAAGCCGAATCGTCGTTGGGGTCGAAGATGGCCGGAAGGCGAACGACCCTGACGTCGGAGGGAAGGGACGACAAAAATAGCGAGGTGGTCTTGTCGCTGTCGTAGCAGTGGCTGCAGCCATACCAAAAAAAGTAGACCACTTCGATTTTGTCGTCGGAGTCGTCGTAACGCTGAGGATTCAAGACGGCCGAGAAGGCTTGATGCTGGAGCTGAGCATCGGCGTCAGTGGTCGTCCATAAGCCGCCTGCGGCGATCGCCAGTAAAAGAAAGAGCAAAAACGTTTTTCGCATGTATGTCTCCAATGCAACGAACAAATTATTTTAGTAGGATGGCGCATCCTTGAATTTTCCGAAGATGAAACGATTAATCACCGTCAAACAAGTGCAAATGTTCGGGGTCAATCGATTTGAGGCGCACTCCACAACGATGCGGGGTTTACGATATAGACGTCGTTTCCGTCTTTATCGCTGCGAATTTCGATTATTCGCCAGGCTAAGAGTTCATTGAAAGCCGCGCGCAAGTCGTCTGGTTGTCCCAACCAGCGGTCCTCTACGGCTTGGCGGGAAGGGGAAACTCCGTCTTCTTGGAGGCTGCATAGAACGATATAGGCTGAGGTGGTGTTGACGTTAAGCCTGAGGTTGAAGATTTGCGGGTCCATGACCCGGTAGTTTAATGGAAACATCAAAACCTTTCCTTTTCAAAAAGCCGGTCCAATAAATCCAGTCGAAAAATCCAGTCTAGAAATCCAGTCTAAAAAGCTAGTTTAGAAAGCCAGTCAAATAAATCCAGTTTAGAAAGCCGGCTAAAAAGCAGGCTTAGAAAGCCAGTCTAAAAATCCAGACAAATAAATCCAGTTTAGAAAGCCAAGCTAAAAAGCTGTTTTAGGAAGCCTTTTCAAAGAGCCAGTCTAGGCCGACGTCCGCGCTCGGAGCCGAGTGAGTG
>JAISZP010000304.1 GCA_031269135.1 Deltaproteobacteria bacterium
TAGGGAGCATGTTGTTTGCGGCATGTCGTTTAAGGATAAATAAAAGTACGCTCTCCAATCAGTTCGGTATTGATGGGACGGCTGTATATTTCCTCCAAAAGCTTACGCCTGATGACCGACTGCGCCGGTCCTGAGGCCAAAATCCGCCCCTCCTTCAAAGCGGCGACTTCATCGCAAAACCACAAAATATGATTGGGATCATGGCAGCAGATCACCACGGCCAAACCCTCGGCGGCGATGTCGCGCACGGTTTCCCAAACAGTCAGCTGATTGGAGAAATCCAGCGAGGATGTCGGCTCATCCAGAAACATCAGCGAGGCTTGCTGGGCCAGAGCGCGGGCCACCAGAACCAACTGCCGCTGGCCGGCGGAGAGATGGATGAAATTTTCCTCGGCTAAATCCCGCAGTCCTACCCGTTCCAGAGCGCGCTCCACAGCCAGTCGATCGCCTTTGGACGACACCGGCGGAACGCCGCGATGCGGCGTTCTGCCCATTTCCACCATTTCCCGAACCAGGAAGGGGAAGACCGGTTTATGCTCCTGGGGCACGTACGCCACATGAGCGGCCAGACGCCGGGCGCTGTAGTCGGAGAGATTTTTGTCGCCCAGCATGATTCGTCCGCTTTTGACTTTTAAAAAACCCAGGCAACACTTGAATAAAGTGGTTTTGCCGCTGCCGTTGGGTCCCAGCAGGCCCAGCAGACGACCGGCGGTTATATTGAGGGAGACGTCTTTGAGCACCTCTTTCCGACCGTAGGCGAAGGATATTTTTTTCACTTCCATCATCGTCTCGCCGGCCTGGAAGATTTTATGGGCGTCACAGGCCATAGAGAGCTCTCCCTTTGGAACGCCGCAGCCACAACAAATAAGGCGCGCCGACTATGGAAGTGACTATGCCTAAAGGAATCTCGGCTGCGGTCAAAGTGCGGGCCAGGGTGTCGCAAAGCAAAAGATAGATGGCCCCCAGCATGGCCGCGCCGGGCAAGACCCAGCGGTTGTCTGGGCCGAAAATAAGCCGGGCCGCGTGTGGCGTCATCAAACCTACCCAGGCGATTATCCCGCATATCGAGACGCAGACGGCGGCGGTCAGAGCGGCGGCGGTGATGATGACGAAGCGGAAAACGGCATCGTCGAGTCCCAGGCTCCGAGCCTCCTCGTCGCCTAAGGACAAAAGGTTCATGTGCCAGCCCAGAAACCACAAAAGCGAAAAAACCGGGCCGACGACCGCCAGGTTCAGAAGGGCGTCGCTCCAGGTGGCGTAATACAGTCCGCCCATCATCCAAAAGGTTATTTCCCGCAGCTGCGTGTCGGCGGCCAGGTATTTCATGATGCCGACCACCGCCGCGAAAATGGCCCCGACGATGATGCCGGACAGCACCAGGGCCACCGGCGGCGTCTGTCCTCGGCTTCGGGCTAGACCGTAACTTATGCCGACCGCAGCCAGGGCGAAAAAGAAGGCGGCGAGTTGACCTTGGGGGAAAATATGAGGAAAGACGACGGCGCGGCCGCCCCGCAGGCCGCGCCGGTGGAAACTCCCAGAATATACGGCTCCACCAGAGGATTGCGGAAGCAGCCTTGGTAAGCGGTTCCGGATATGGACAGGGCGACGCCTGCGGTCAGAGCCAAAACCAGGCGAGGCATACGTATCTTCCAGATGATGACTTGCTGAGACCGACCGACGTCCAGATTGCTTGCGCCGGTGATTTTGCTCCAGATCACGGACCAAATTTGGCCAGCTTGGATTTCGTACCGTCCCGACATCATCGCCGGGAAGACGGCGGCGATCATGAGCATAAAAAGAACCGCCGACATCATCAGCTTACGCTTAAAAGCCATAGTCTTTCATCCAGTCCAAAATCTGTGCGCTTCTAAGGCCTCTAGCCGTCGCCTCATCGACTCCATAAACGTCTTGGTAGAATTTTAGGGCGAAGTCATAGACGTTGATGTCGCTGAAACGCTCAGGATAAGCGGCTTTGGCGATAATAAGCATATCAATCGGATATTCGACCCGGCGGGCGCAGTTCATGGGACTCCATGGCATGGCGTAGACGCGTTTGTTCTTGACGGGTTCAAGTTCGGCGAGATTTTCAAAATACGCGGCCTCGTAAAGTTCGCGAGGGGGATGATAGCCGTTGAAAGTCGGCAGCACTATGACGTCCGGGTCAAGAGCGTAGATTTGCTCGGTGCTGAGGGGTACGCCGTAGCCTTGGCCGCTGAAGGCGTTTTCGGCATTGGCCACGTTTCCGATGATGTAAGATTCCGGCGTATTGATCCCAAAAACCGCGCCGGCCGATCCTTGTTTGCGAAGATCGGGATTCAGTCCCAAATACAGGACTTTGGTTTTATCCTCGTCTTTGATTGAGGCCGTCCGCCGCCGAATCAACTTTTCAGTATCGGCCAGATAGTCGGCCAGAGCCAGGGCCTTTTCTTTTTGGCCGAAGATGTCGCCGATCACGCCCATTTCCTCTTTAAGACTGGCAAGCTCGGCCTTACGGTAATATCCCGGCGCGTAAATCACCGCCAAAGGCAAACCCAGCTCTTCGATGGTGCTGACGGTCCGAGTGGTTTTTTCGCCGTCGTCCTCGCCCACAGTGCAGTCGCCGATTCTCAAAATCACCAGATCAGGCGCCGCTTCGGCTAAGGTTTCAAAGTTGATGATGTCGCCCTGAGGCGAGTTGAAGCAAGGCAGATCGTTGAGCCAGGGATGGAGAAACTTCATGGTGTTCCAGCCCCTGTGAGAGTATTTTTCGCCCGAAGCGGTCTCAAAATCATAATTGTAATCCCGCTTCATGCTCCACGAGCCGATGGCCGCCACTTTGTCCATGACTCCCAGATGAGTCATGACTCCTTCCACAAAACCGTCGTCGATGGTGGCCACTTTTTTCAGATCGGCGGGAAAGGAGACTTGTCGGCCGCGCATGTCGACGATGGTCCGGGTTTGAGTTTCGGCCTGGGTTTGAGTTTTGGTTCGGGTTTGAGTTTCGGTCCGGCCTGGGAAACGCAGATGATTGAGGCGACAATCAAGGCCAAAATAAAGCGATGCATTTTTTCTCCTTACACAGCGGCGCGACCGGAAAAATCGAAGGGTTTTCCGGCGCAGTCAAGACAGATCATTTGGCCGTTTCTAACCGTCAGCCAGGGTTCGGCGGTACGTTCGCCGCAGCAGTCGCAAAAGACGGAAGGATAAATGGAGGCCCTGGGCGGCAAGGGATAGCGGGCCGGCGTCACCGTGTAAACTTCTTCTTGGGGCGCTTCAAGAAATAATTCCGTCCGAGCCTGAGGGGTCATTCCGTCAAGGCCGCGACTTTTCCAGCAATATCTTAGACCGCACCCATCGCTCCGCCGATAAATGGTGAAGACGTTCTTGCCGCGGCGATTCACCAACAAATTACCCTTGCCGACGGTGCAGCCAAGGATGCTCTGGATGCCGTCGACGCCGCAGGCGTCTGTTTCCGCAACGGCCACTATTTCCTCATCTTTGGCCCTGGACGTAAGATCCATTTCCTCCCGACAATCAAGGGCCACCCTCACCCCGACTGCAAGTCCCGGGCAACTATGGCCGTGGAATTCAACCGCTTTCAGCCAAAGCTGCCGACGAACATTGGTCATATTTTTCTCCTTTGTCGTAAACCATGTAAAAAGATAAAAGCCGCCCAACTCCGAAATAAACGGAGTCGGGCGGCCTTCGTGACCGAAAAGAGGCCAAGCCTCATATTGTTCAAGATGTGATTTTTGCGCGTCAGCCTAGTCGGCTTTTATGATTATACCGCAGTGTTCGTCATAATCAAAGCAAACCGGCAAACTGTTAGTCCGCAAGTGAAGCGCCCACGAGCAAGCTCGCGAGCGCTTCAGCAAAAAGATCTTCAAAGATCTTAAAGATCTTGAAGTTCAAAAGATCTTGACCAGGCCTTTTTTAGTTGCTAAGATATTGCAAGTTAAAATGATTTTTTAGGACATCAACATTTGAGTCCAAAACATGTTCGTGGCGCTGCGCTGCAAATTTTCGTCAAAAAATCATCAAAATTTATAGATTTAGGAAAATCGTCGGTCATGAAGACCTTTTTTAGTTGATTCTAAGACTATTTTTCCTTATCAGACATATTAACATAATGCCAGGTCATGTAGGCCGTTTCAGATCTCTCTGAAACGGCCTTTTTTTGATCTCCGCGCCATGGATGCCCTCATGGACATCATTCGGAGCGCTGTTAGGTTCGCGCCGGTTGGCGCGACTTTAGCCCAAGGCGCCGCTATCCAAGACGCTGCCGAGTCCAAGACGAAGCAGCGCCGCGACTGGCGGCTAAAACAACTCGGAGCTAAAGACCTACCAGGTAGAACGCGGCCCGCTATAAATTTAAACTCAAAAATCGCCCTATGCCCAATGGCGGGGCGATAGTATGGGAGTTGGAGCGTAGTACAAGCGCCTAGGAGAACCATAGAAAAACAAGGACAAGCGCGGGAAAGGCGGTCCCGCCGAACTTAAGACGTCTTTATCTATTGACGGATTTTCTTTTTTATCATTACTCATTTTTTCATGATTTTTATTTTCTCTTTTAATCACAGCTAAACGCGATTTCAAGTTTTTTCAACTCTAGTATTTTTCATAACATCCTGAAAATTCGCAATTTTTTCAGAATTTATTTTTCGCCGCCAAAAAATGGCGACATCTTCGCGGCGAATAAACAGTCAGGAAATCAAGCTTAGCTAAGATTAGTCAGGCATAATCAGGCTTAATCAAGCGAGTCGTTTTTATTAGGGAGGCTTTTTTATGAGCGAAGAACAAGATCTCAAGTTAAAAGAATTGGCGGCTGAGGCGGAAAAATCCGCCAAAGAGCTGGCCGAGTTGGAAGCAGCCTTAAAAGCCGTCAAAGAAAAGGCCGAGGCCGCTAAAAAGGCTAAAGAAGCCTTGGAAGAGAGCCTTAAGCCCAAACCAGCTCCGCCGCCGCCTAAAAAACCAGAACCAAAGCCGGAAAGCGGCGATCCGACGACTATCCGGATGTTGGAACTGGCTAGGAGCAAGGGTCAATCGACCATTTTCGATCGGGCGGCTAAGATGAAGCCCTGCAATATCGGCGCCGAAGGCATCTGTTGCAAGGTCTGTTCCCAGGGACCCTGCCGACTGCCGCTCACTAAAGGCATAAAAGACGGCGCCGAACCCGATGCCAGGATCGGACTGTGCGGAGCCACTCCCGAAACTATCGTAACCCGCAACCTGATTCGGATGATCTCGGCAGGTTCGGCTTCTCACTCCGACCACGGTCTTGATTTGGTGGAAACGCTTTTGGACTTTGGCAGCGGCGTCACCACCGAGTATCAGATCAAAGATCCGGATAAACTCAAGACTATGGCCGAAAATCTGGGCCTTAAAGATCTCGATGGTCTGGAGATTAAGGAACTGGCCAAGATGGTGGCTGAAAAGTGTCTCACGGAATGGGGACGTCAACATGGGGAATTGGAGTACCTCAAACTAGCCCCCAAGGATGTCTACGAGCGCTGGAGCCGACAGGGAGTCAAACCCCGGGGCGTCAACCGGGAGGCTGTGGAGATCATGCACCGCACCCACATGGGTGTGGATCAGGACTACCGAAACCTATTGTTTCAAGGGGTTCGCTGCGCCATCTCCGACGGTTGGAGCGCTTCCATCATCGCCACCGAAATCCAGGACATCCTCTTGGGCCCTCCCAAACCCCAGTCTTCATCCATTAATCTTGGGACCTTGTCGAGCACTGAGGTCAATATAGTCGTCCACGGCCAATATCCGCTGCTGGCCGAAAAGCTCATAGAGGTTTCCAAGGAGCCTGATATGGTCGCCTACGCCAAATCTAAGGGCGCCGAGGGTTTCAAAATATCCGGCATGTGCGCGACCGCATCGGAGATCCAGGAGCGCCACGGTCTTTCCGGGGCGGGAGATTATCTGCAGCAGGAACTGGCTGTAGTGACCGGGGCGGTGGAGGTTTTAGCCGTCGATGCCCAGTGCGCCATGGAGGCATTGAGTCAAATCTGCGAATGTCATCACACCAAACTGCTGACCACCATGGATAAGGCAAAATTCGATCCCTCCAAAAGCGTCAAGCACCTCGGCGTAACTGACGTCAACGTCACCCAAAAGGCTAAAGAAATTCTCAAATTAGCCGCCGACAACTTTAAGAATCGAAAGGACGTCAATATTCCTGACGGTCAAAGCAGCATCCTAGTCGGCTACAGCCTCGAGTCGCTTGGACGGATACTGAAGGCCAACGGTTCAGGACCTCTCGCGACGCTTGCTTCAGCCATAGCCGACGGTCAGATCAAGGGCGTGGCGGGAATCATTGGCTGCAATAACGTTAGAACGGCGCCTGGTCCAAGCGGAGAGGATCCCCATGTCGATCTGGCCCGAAATCTGATCAAAGACGACGTCTTAGTCCTTACCACCGGTTGTGCGGCCATGGCCTGCGGTCGGGCCGGCCTTTTGACCCTTGAGGCGGCGCAAGGCGCCGGAGCTAAACTGCAGGCATTTTGCGGCAAAACCGGTCTCCCTCCGGTCATCCACCTTGGCAGTTGCGTAGATAATTCTCGACTGCTGTTGGTTCTTTCGGAGCTGGCCAAGTCCGACATTCTTGGCGGCATGACTGAGATTCCGGCGGTTGTGGCCGCGCCAGGCTGGACTACCGAACAGATTCTCGCCGTTTGTTTTTATTTCGCCGCCAGCGGCATCGACGTGGTCTTGGGGGTGACGCTGCCCATCCAGGGTCTGCCGATGCTCAGCGACTTTCTGAAAGACAATTTCGCCCAAAAGTACGGAGGGTCTTTGAGATATCAACCTGACCCGATCCTGGCCGCCCAAAACATTTCTGAACTTCTGACCTCAAAAAGGTCAGCCCTGGGGCTGAAAACAATCTAACAAACTCCCACCGCGCTCTACCGCTCTAGCGGTCACAAACTTAAAATCCGCCTACCTCCCCTCTACCAGGGCCTACCTTCCACGGTTCGGAACTCAAATCCGGACCGTGGTTTTTTATTGTCTCCGTCATTAAGGTTATTGAGCTTTCAACTAAAAAAGCAAGCGATCGCGAAATGCAGGCGCTGACGAAATTTAAGCGTTAGAGCGCAGGCGGCGTCAAGGGACAT
>JAISZP010000100.1 GCA_031269135.1 Deltaproteobacteria bacterium
GGACTCAGTCGCCCACAAGCGCGTCAGGAGCGGTTTTAAATGGAGCGACCGCTCATGTTGGACTCGGCGCCTCTAAAACGTTTCAAAGGCGACCCTTTAAGGATTGGAATTTTAGACCGCTCCTTTTATGTTTCTGAAGGTGCTATATTAGATGTTTTAGTTGGCAAACATTCAGTTTAAAATATTCTTTTAACTGCTGTAAAACCTTTAAATTCTTCTCAATCATCATTTTCAGACTTGATAAATTTTATAATATATAATGTAAAACAATGATAACTATTACAGGATCTCATAATCAAGCTATATGCTATACGAACCAATTGGAAGCGACTGCGGAGGACCAAATCAAGACCCTTTGCGACTGCAAGGCGTTTTCAAACTGCAAGATTCGTATAATGCCGGACGTTCATTCCGGAAAAGGCTGCACTATCGGCACGACCATGACGATATCCGATAAAATCTCGCCTAGCATGGTAGGCGTGGATATCGGCTGCGGCATGGAGACGGTCAAGCTCAAAGAGCGGGAGGTTGATTTTCAGGCTCTAGACGAGCTAATCCGTAGGCATATCCCTTGCGGACCGGAAATCCGAAGAAAAGCGCACCCCATGAACTCGGAAATCGATCTTCATCAGCTCCGCTGCAACGACCAAGTCAACCTTGAACGCGGTCGGAAAAGCATCGGCACCCTTGGGGGCGGCAACCACTTCATCGAGGTCGATGAATCCGATGATGGAGAGCTTTACCTAGTCATCCATTCAGGCAGTCGGCATATCGGCTACGAAGTGGCTGATCATTATCAGCAGCAAGCCGTTAAAGATCTTGACGGCGGCCCTAATCCCCAAATTGCCGAAACCATAGCCAGACTAAAAGCCGAGGGAAGGTTCAAGGAGATCCAAGCTGCCGTCACCACGCTCAAAAACAGCTCTAAGAAACTTTCAGAGGCCGACAAAAATCTAGCCTACCTCAAGGGCGAAATGTTTGACGACTACCTTCACGACATGAAAATAATACAACAATTCGCTGTATTAAACCGACAAGCAATGATAGAAATTATTTTAAACGGACTTAATTTGACTGAAATCGATCGTTTCACCACCATCCACAATTATATCGACACCGATACGATGATACTTCGCAAAGGTTCAGTCTCGGCCAAAGCCGGCGAAAAATTGTTGATCCCTATA
The DNA here is from genome assembly GCA_031269135.1 of Deltaproteobacteria bacterium. GTDB lineage: Bacteria > Desulfobacterota > Desulfarculia > Adiutricales > Adiutricaceae > JAISZP01. Next base: position 1,185 of record JAISZP010000100.1, read on the forward strand.
AATATGAAGGACGGCAGCCTAATTTGCCTTGGTAAAGGCAACCCTCAATGGAACCAATCAGCCCCGCACGGGGCTGGACGTTTGATGAGCCGCACGCAGGCCTTCAAGCTTCTGTCGATGGACCAGTATGTCGATGAGATGAAAAGCGTGTTCACTACTTCCGTCAACCGATTGACCCTTGATGAATCGCCGATGGCCTATAAAAGTTTAGATGAAATTGTAGCTCAAATCGGGCCGACCGCCGAAATTATCGAACGATTGCGGCCAGTTTATAATTTCAAATCAAACAAGTAATAAATTAAACAAAAAATATATTATTTCAACGCAATATATCCGCATATTCCTAAAATCGCTTTTACAAGTTAAAAAGAGGCCAAAACGGCAACTTTTTAGCGTCTCTAGGCATGCTGCCGACGCGATGTCGAAGGCTGGGGCAAAGCGGCGACGGAACGGCTCGCCGCCGATCTGCCGACGGTGTTTCCCTGCATGGGGGCTTTTCGGCTTCCAACCTCCGGCGAATGAAAGCCTTTTTCGAGGCGCAGACCGGACTCGATAAACTCGCGCCAATTGGTGCGAGAAATCGGCTGGAGGCGCAACCTGACCATCGATGTGCAACCTGACCATCCTGGAGCGCTGAAAGGACTCGCTGGAGCGGGAATTCCATCTGCGCGCGACTCGCAAGTTCCGCTGGTCCAAAAAAACGCGCTCATTCGCCAGATCGGCGACCAGAGCTATCTAAAAAAAGCGCCACAGAGCTTGGCCCTGCGGCGCTGAACATACTAAACTTCGTCTATGAAACAACTAGAAAAAAAGACGGCGCCTATCAAAAATCAATCAGAAGCTGTAAGGTTCCTGAAATACCATCACGTTTTCCTACATATCCCTCAACACCCACACCAAAGGAAATGGGACTGTCGCCTCCGCGGTTGAAGGAAAGACCCAGTTCGCCGAAAGCGGTCCCGCCTTTCATGTCCACAGTTTTGATTGGATAGCCCATAGTCGTGGCTTTGGTCTTACCGTCGAGTTCGTAGTCATACCCAGCGCCGGCATGCAGTTTGGTCAAAACGCCGACATTGCGGGTAAAACGAATTCCGCCGCGAAGACGATGAGACATGCTTGCGTCGAACGTTACAGGCGTGTCTTGATCTATGACGATGCTGTCTCCGCTTAAATATGTAAACATATATTTTCCGTAAATATCCAAAGAACTGTCTGCATTTATAGTGATGGGTCTTCCGACGCCGAAGTGACCGCCCACATAGACTGACTCGGATTTAAACGAGATGTCGCCTTTACTGTTTTGAAAATCGGAGCTTAGATAATCCGACCTCAGTTGTCCTAAACGTAAGCTCCCATCCAGGTAAGTCTTGCTGATGCTGGGCGTATCAAAGTCAAACCGGCCTAAAACGCCAAGCCCAACGTAGCTGAGGTCTCCTTTGCCCGTAATTGCGAGTTGACCGGGGTAGATGGCATGAGATTTGTAACTGCCTTTGCCGACCTCAAAAAAACCGCCCAGCTTTAACGTTCCGCTTTCAAAAAAACCGGTGCAATCAAGGCCGACCAAACCAAAATAGGAATCAAGATCGTAAGTATTCCCAGAACCATACCTCGATTTTCCCGCCCCAACCGTAAAAAATGAAGACGGGCACTGCCCGACGAAGGGCCTGGACAAGACGGCATTAATGCCCTGGTTGGTGACAAGGTCAAGTCCTTGATTGAGGAATTCTAGTCCTGCGGATTGAGACTGCGACAACGATTCCATCTGAGGGTGGACCGTAAGGTCATTGACGACGGCCGACAAAGTATCCGGCAGAGTCGCATCCTTTTTCAACACCAAATCGTAGTCGTAAAGAAAGTTGACGCCTCTGGCGCCGCTTACCGATGTTTGGTTGAAAGAATTATCATTAATATTGCCAGCCTGGATAAGAATGAACTCGTCGCCGGGTTCAGGCAAACTATCGCCTTCAAAATTAATGCTCTTAATCTCCGATGGTCTGGAAGCTCCATCATTGAGAGTAGCGGTGTTTGCGACATTAAGACCAATGTTATTATTTTTATTGTTCAAATCGAATGTAAAATTATATTCCTGAAAGTTAAAAACATTATTAGCTACAGTTATACCGCCACTTTTTGGCTTAACTACATTTAATACGTTGCCTGTAAATACATCAAGCTCAGTTGGAGTATTTGTTGGAGGCGCAGCGAAACCACCATAAAGACTACCGCCAATAGATGTATTTCCTATAACGGTTATTTTATTTTTATTTATATAACCTTTATCTAGATAAGTTACATTGATTTGTCCACCACCAATTGATTTATCGGTAGAACTATCACTTATAATGATTGTATTGTTTAAAATTTCGACTGTTGATGTGTATGTCGATGTATTTGAAACATTAATTGTTCCGCCCCATATATACATAAATTGGCTGTTGTCTTGAACAACTAAAGTGTTATTATTTGTTTTAAAATCACCATAACCCACAATATCAATTCTGCCGCCTACTGCATCGGCAAAAACACCGCCGCCGAGATGAGCCTCCGTATTTTTTATAAGGATGTCATTATTGCTCGCCGAACCTATAATGTTCAAGTCGCTAAGACCATTATAAAAAATATAACCGCCATTAACATATCTTGTCGTCAGTCGGTTGTCGCCAAAAATACGAAGCGTATTGTTGTCCGTACTCACGGTTGCGTTAGTTACCGGCAATACGACTCCACCAGAGACCGAAGCGGGCAAATCAGCCGAAACTGTAACTTTGTTGCCCGATGGGGACGAAATTGGATAGTAATGCGGAAGCGAGTTGATGGTGGTGGTTGGAGGCGACCCTGTCCCATCCAATTCCAAGTCTTCGGCTGACGCCGACACAGAAAAAGCAATTGCAAAGAAACAAAGAACCGCAAATGAAAATAAACCAAATTTTGAAAAGCCCAAACGCATTTTTT
>JAISZP010000198.1 GCA_031269135.1 Deltaproteobacteria bacterium
CGGATTGGAAGGATGATAAGACTCTGATGGAAAAGCTTACCGATTGGAGCAAGCCGTAATAAAATGGTGAGTGATTTGTCTGTGGATACGGTGAATAAAAGTATTTACGCATCTCACTCACCATTTGAAACAACTCACCATAATGGATGATTGTTTGTGGCTGCAGCGGCGCCTAGTGATTTTCCGCCTAGTCGTCACTTTGCAAGTAGCTCCTCATTTTACGCCTGCTTTTATTACGCCAGCTCTTGAGCAAATTTTCGTCGTTTCGGCAGTTGTCAGCCTTAAGCCCATACAGTGCGGTGCCCTTAGTCGATGCCGCACAATCGCGAACACCAAAAAACTCGCAAACAGGCGGTTTACCTGCCCCGATTGCGGATTGAAACATCTAAGAACGAGACGCAGTTATACAGTGCGCCTTTTTTATCCCCAATCTCACAAAGAGCTTCTCGCCGACTCATCTTCGATGGACGCCGCATTGAGACGACTAAGGTTGTAATCTTTGATCGAAGAGCAAAAAGTCATAAAAAAGGTCTTTTTACGCATCGATTATCTTTAATATTCCGAATTCTGAATAATTGCGACATGATGACTTATTCATTGATATTGGCGCAGTCGTCATGAGTAATGAGCAAATTTAAGCCGTTGAAACTACGATGCCTTTATCTAGAGCTGAGCTGTTTACGTCCGTTCAGCGTTCGGTTGAAACATTTTTCAATTCCATGATTCGTAAAATGAGACGCTAGCCGATCGATGATTCGTTTTTTTTGAACGGCTGTTCGTACTCCAAGCATTTTTTTGACCGACTTAAAGGCTCAGAGTGCTTGAAAAATCCTCTCGCACCCACAAAATATCAGCTCTGGGAGTCGGCGCTCTGATGAGTCGACCGGAAATAGATAGCGGCGCTTAATCTCAAAATAGTTCTGAAATCATCTCACTTTTTTATTGTGTTTTTCAATTTTTAATGGTAAAGTACACTTATAATTTCCATACAGGACAGTAGGAGAAAATATTAAAGGAGTAGAACCTGGAGCAGATGAGGGGTCCTTTTTGATCCCAAAACCGTGAATCATCGCACCATATCGCCGGAAAGAAAAGTCATTGGAGTCGAAAATCTTGTAGCCGCCAATTACATATGGCGCAGCACGGCAGGCAGGATACGGCAAACCCGTCGCGAGCTTAGTGTAATCAAAAAAAGAGGGAGGCTGTCATCATTCTGAAAATTCAATATACGAGGTATCGCAAATGATCTTAAATCCCCATAGATGGCGCGACTTTGCGTGGAAAAAGGCAATCGTTTTCGGCATGAAGGACGCTATAGCTTATTTAATGCCGGACCTCGCCTCCGACATGGTTGCGTCGAAGAAAATTATGGACTTTTACGTCAAAAAACGACCGGAGGAGAACTTTGACTCCGATTTTAACATGCGCATATCAGACATTTTTATGAGCGTCCCGGTGAAAGGCGGGGAGATGTCTTGCCTGGCCTGCCTCGCGTGGCAGCAGCATGAGAACGACAAAGACTTTAGCCGCCATGTATTCGATTCATATGTTCTCCTGAGAGATAGTTCTTCCGCAGGCAAGGCTACGGTTTTTGTCATCTACTTAGGCAACTCAAAGAACGTGAATAATTATACAGAGATTTGTTGCGGTTCGGTGGCGACGATAAAATTCAGGTCGTTTCATCTTTTGAGTTGCGATGTCGATCAACTGCGCCGCGACAAAAACGCGATTGCGAGAGTGTTGTACGCAGGGCGCATGTCGCATGAGATCGGGGACGATCTGAGGTTGCGTGAACAATACGCGGCGGAACTGCTGAACATGGCCGACGATAGGAGTTATGATAGGAATCAGGGAACGTTTATCCTTGAGTTCAGCGAAACTATGTTCGGGTTGAAGGATCCCAATATATGCCGCGAGCTGAGGAACGCTTATGACAGGAAACTTGAATCGCTAAGAGATTATTCCAAAAAAGTAGGCAGATAAGAAGGGGCAAGTTGGGAGTTGCGCGTTTAATGTTCGCAGACGGCTTGTCCGCCTCAGCCGTCAGCAAATGTGCAGGCGTAGTAGATGAAAACTCCGAACTGTCATTGAAGCGGCAGATGCCGCAGAACGCGACAAAACGAAGAAACGGCGGGCTGAAAGTGTCCGCCGTTAAATTTGTTTTGCAAGGAAACTAACCCCAAAAATTTATTTTTGAGTTCTCAGAAAGGATATTCCTTATGAAAAAACACAAAATAAGCGATGAGCTAACTGAGGCTTACAAAAAGGCGACAGTGCCGCTACGTGAGCTTTCATATCAGATTTACATTGAAGAAGGCAGATTGATAGGCAGAGAAGAAGCCATGTTAAAAGTTTCGCGTTCAATGCTCGCAGACGGCTTGTCTGTCGAAATTATCAGGAAATGCACAGGTTTAGAGGAAAACGCCATACTTTCATTGAAGAAGTCGGCACCGAAAAACGTGACAAAACGAAGAAAATGAGCGGTGGAGTAGGCGGTTGCTTTTTTTTACACGAAAACTAATCGAGTAAATTTATCCTTGAGTTCCGCAAAAGGATATTCCGGCTGCTGATCCCAATATAAGCAAGGAGCTGAATGTGGTTTATAAATTGAAAACCGTACCGCTAGAAGTGGTTTCAAATAAGCTTTCCATTGAAGTAGGCATATTGATGGGCAGAGAAGAAGCCGAGTTGGAAATTGCGCTCTCAATGCTCGCAGAAGGCCTGTCTTTCGAAACTATCCGGAAACATACAGGTTTAAAGGAAAACACCATACTTTCATTGATGTAGCTGACGGCATAGAACGTGACGAAACGAAGAAACGGCGGGGTGGAGTTTCCCGCCGTTATTGTTTCAAATCATAGTTTGGCGAAAAACTTGTCTTATTTAAGGCGGAATTTTACGCTTGGACGGCCTCCGGTATCGTAGTCGATGGTCGTCTCCACCGCTTCAGCGCCGGCTAAGTGATTGAGGTAGCGTCTGACGGTCACTTTCGATAAGCCGACTTTTTCGGCTATCTCCTCGCAGCCTAAATAAACACGAGGGTTGAGGGCTAAAGTTTTTAATACCAGTTTCAAGGTTGCCGGCTGAAGTCCTTTAGGCGTGGAGGGCATTGGTTCAGAGGATTGGACCCAGGCGAAGTTGGCCTGACCCATCAACTTGTCTATGGTCTGTTGGCTTAAAGCCTCTTGGGTGTTTAGCGCCTGTTTTCTGGCGAAATACTTGGCTAACGCTTCTTTGAAGCGGGCTTCGGAAAAAGGTTTGACAAGGTAATCAATGACTCCGAGGCGCAAGAGTTCATCGACCTGCCTAGGGTCATTGGCCGCCGTGACCATGATGACGGCGGTGGCCAGACCTAGATGTCTCATCTTTTTTAATAGATCTAGTCCATTTAATTCAGGCATATAGACATCTAAAAGCACTAAATCGACTTTATATTTTTGAATGAAATTTATGGCCAGCAGTCCATTGGCGAATATGCCCACTAATTTTAGGCCAGAAACTTGGCTTATGTATTGTTTATTTATTTGGGCCACCATTGGATCATCTTCAATTATTACTACTTGGGTTGTATCCATGATATATTTTTTAATCAATATCCTAATATAGGATATCAAGAGGAAGAAAAAATTGCTAAAATAACGTATCTTTAATGTAAAAATCTCTTATCCGCTATTTATCGGCAAGTCGTTCAAAGGCAGTTGATCGATTGGACTCTGGCTGGAAACGCCTCGTTCAAGCCTAGGTTTTTTAAAGATTAAGGTCTGTGAGGTTCCCACTCCTTTTTCCGACTCCAGCGTCGCCTCTCCCTTAGCCGCCTCGACGATGTTTCGAATGAGGCTCAGGCCCGTCCCCCGACCGCTTCCCTTGGTCGTATAGCCTCTTTTGTTCATGAGTTTAATTTCAGCCGCCGTCAAGCCGATTCCAGTGTCGTCGACCATAATCATCAGGCTTTGTTGGTCTTCATAGATCAGCAGCGTTATCTCATCGTCTGCGGTCTGGCTTTTTTCGGTAATCGCCTCGATGGAGTTTTCCACCAGGTTTCCCACAACCGTGATCAATGATTTGGTGCTCAGAAACCGGCTGTGGCTGGGGATGACGCTGTGCGGCAGGACATGCATTTTGATGCCGAGTTCGTGGCATTTATTGATCTTTCCCAGGATAAGGGCGCCTAGGACTCGGTTATTGATGCTCCTGAAGACCGTGGAGACGGTGGCGTTCTGGATCTGGCCGATGGAGGTTATGAATCGTTTGGCTTCCTCGAAGTTTTCATCTTGGACTAAACCTAAAATGACGTGAAGTTGATTCATGAATTCGTGAGTATTGGCTCTTAGAGCCTCTAAAACATGGGCGCTTCCAGTCAATTGCTCAGCCAGGCGAGTCACTTCGGAGTGGTCTCGCAAAATAACCATCGCCCCTATTATATTTTTTCCTTTTTTGATGGGAACTCGGTCATACATGATATTTTTATCGTTAATCAAAATATTGTTATGATAGTCTTTAATTCCCAACAGCGTTTCCTTAAGTTTAAACTGAGGAAAATTATAATCGATGTCTCTGCCTAAAATTGTCGAAGCATCTAGATTAAGCATATTTGAAGCCGCTAAATTAAGTAAAATCACAGAGCCAAGGGCGTCTACGGCTATCAAGCCCTCTTCAAGGGAATCCATGACCTCGCCTCGCCGCATAAAGAAGGCGGCCAGTTGGTCGGGTTCAAAGCCGAGTAGGGAGCGTTTGATGTTGATGGTGATGAAACCTGCGGCTACAGCTCCGATGACGAAGACTAAAGCCAAGGTCTGGAGATGAACTTTAATCAATTCTTCTTTTGAATGTTCCAGGTTGGACATCATCATTGAGACGTGGATAAAGCCGAGTTGGCGGCCATCTTGGTCGAAGACGGGGTGGAAGTAGCGGAATTGGCGGCCGAGGGTGCCTATGGCCTTGGAAGGGTAGTGTTGCCCCGATAGAGCCGGGCCTTCGTCTCCCCCAAAGAAGCGTTGGCCCACCCGTTCTGGGTTGGGGTGGTAGAGCCTGATGGAGCGCATGTCGGCTAAGGTGATGACATCGACTCCATTTTGGTCGGCTAGGGCCGAGTCGAGGTAGGCCTTGAGGTCTTCCGAGACTTGGCCTTTGCGGAACGCCTCGATGACCGATTTGCTGGTGGCTAGAAGCTGGGCGATATTGTGAAGATTTTGCTCTAAGCTGCGCTCCAACAGCCCCATGCTGTACCTGGCGGCAAGCCCGATCGACAAGATGATCATGACCCCGACGACCAAGACGTCAAGCCACATTATCTTGGCCAAGAGGAACATTTTTTTGCTGCCGTAAGGTTTATCCATCAAGGGACCTTTCTTCAAAACACCCGCTTTATTTTAGCATATTGCGGCCTGCTTGAAAAACAGCTCCAAAACAACTCCAGCCCATGCAACTCCATAGCCGACGACTCCAGCCCATGCAACTCCCGCCCCGTACAACTCCCTCCCCGTACTGCTCCATAGCCTACGACTCCAGCGCCATACGACTCCCCTCCATACGACTCCACCTCTGCAGCGGAGCCTTAGCCAATCCTTCGGGACACCGTGAAAGATATAGAGAACCTTGCCCAAGACTTTTTTTAGTTACCAAAGGTTTTTTAGTTTCCAATGACTATACCGCTCTTGAGCTGTCGCTTACACTTTGTTTTGTGGTTATAGGCGCATTTCCAAGAAGCTGCCGTCGCCGCAGGTCTTTCACTCAAAATCCAATGTAATAAGCGCTGTTCTGGTCGTAGAGGGGACTTATGAATGAATCCAGCACCAACATCAAAGATTTTATTCCAATAGCCGATTCGCAAAACGCCAAATTTGATCTTTTTGGTTTGCCTTGGTTTTATTTTTGTTTATTCACTGTAGTCGTCATAGCGGCTACTTACCTAGGAAAACTGCCTGCCGGCATGGTAGGGGCTTTTCCTTTGATGATCGTCTTGGGGACTCTTTTTTCTCTGATAGGAGACAAAACTCCCTTAATCAACACCTTCCTCGGCGGCGGACCTATCGTGATCATTTTCGGCTCCGCCGCCCTGGCCACCTTCCACTGGCTGCCGGATTCCTCTTTGGAAAATATGACGGTATTTATGAAGGGCGGAGGGTTTTTAGATTTTTACATCGCCTCCCTCATCACCGGTTCCATTATGGGCATGAACCGCCGTCTTCTCATCAACGCCGCCTTTCGGTATTTGCCCGTCATTTTAGGCGCCGTAGCGGTGGCTTTAGGCTTGGGCGCTCTAGTGGGCGCTTTGACCGGCTACGGGGCCCAGAAAGCTCTATTTTTCATCTCCATCCCGATCATGGGCGGAGGAATGGGCGCCGGGGCCGTGCCTCTGGCTAAGATTTTCGGCGAGGGGCTGGGCACAGACCCCGCGACCATGCTTTCAATCATGGTCCCAGCGGTGGCCTTAGGCAACGCCTTGGCCATCGTCTGCGGAGGAGTCTTAAATAGGGTCGGTCAGAGCTGGCGTTCTATTTGCGGCGATGGTCATCTGATGAAGATCGGGGGCGATAAAGCGGCCGATGAGCTTGAGGTCCAGGAAGAATACAAACGCGTTCGCGACAAGATCGACTTGATCTCCATGGGATCGGGACTTCTGATAGCCACTACCTTTTTTGCGGTCGGCGGCCTTTTGAATTTACTCTTCCCAGCAGTACACAGTTACGCTTGGATGATCCTGTCGGTCGCCGTCATCAAGGCCTTGGGGATTTTCAGCCAAAAGCTGGAGATCTGCTGCTACCAGTGGTTTCAGTTCGTCATGAAAAACCTGACGGGGGTCCTGTTGGTCGGCATCGGCGTGGCCTACACCAATTTGAACGAAGTGGCCGCCGCCTTCACCGGTCAATACTTGCTTTTGGTCGGAGTGACCGTGATCGGGGCCATTTTCGGGGCAGGTCTCACCGGTAAGCTGGTGGGTTTTTTCCCCATCGAGTCGGCCATAACGGGCGGCCTTTGCATGGCCAACATGGGCGGGACCGGCGATGTGGCCGTTTTGTCGGCGGCCAAGCGCATGGAACTTATGCCTTTCGCTCAAATTTCCTCACGTATCGGCGGGGCTTTTATGCTGATACTGTCAAGCGTCATTTTGCAGATCTTCGGTTGATCTGTAATGGTTGATCTGTAATGCTTGATCTGTAATGGTCATTCGATGAAGGTCGGTCGATGAAGGTCGACCGATAGGTCGACCAAGACAAAGACTTGCGAATGAATCGGTCCAAAGATCGTCGATGGCGCTCGAAGACTTAAGCTAAGTCTGCTATTATTAGGGCTGCCGTCATTAGGTCTGCGTCATTAGTTTGCTGATGTCAGGTCCGCAGGACCGCTGTCGTGCTTGAGTTGTTACACCTTGGGCGCCGCCGAGGCGCCCCTGTCTGGTCCAGTTTAAAAACTGGCATAAGATATTTATGGAGAAAAATATGGATTACGGTAAGAAAGCCGTTGAAAAACACCGCGAGTGGCGTGGCAAGCTGGAGATAATACCTAAAATGCCAATCGCTTCAAAAGACGATTTGTCTATAGCCTACACCCCCGGGGTGGCTCAGCCCTGTTTGGAGATACAGAAAGACCCATCCCTTAGCTACGAACTCACAGGCCGTTGGAACACCGTAGCCGTGGTCACCGACGGTACGGCTGTTTTAGGTTTGGGAGACATCGGCCCAGAGGCCAGCATGCCGGTCATGGAAGGCAAATGCGTTCTTTTTAAGGCCTTCGGCGATGTGGATGCCGTGCCGATCTGTATTCGCTCCAAAGAGGTCGATGTCATCGTCGAAACTGTGGCCCTCTTAGCCGGCAGTTTCGGCGGCGTAAATCTTGAAGATATCTCAGCTCCCCGCTGTTTCGAGATAGAGCGCAAACTCAAAGAACGCTGCGACATTCCTATTTTCCACGACGACCAGCACGGCACCGCCGTCGTGGTCTTAGCCGCCATGCTCAACGCCCTAAAAATAGTAGGCAAGAACCTTTCATCCGTTAGAGTGGTCACCAGCGGGGCTGGGGCGGCCGGGGTGGCCATCATCCGACTCTTGATGGCCATGGGCCTCAAAGACGTGATCATGTGCGACCGCCAGGGGGCTATCTGGAAAGGTCGAGAGGGCTTAAACGAGGAAAAAGTCCTCATGGCTGAGATGTCGAATCGCAAGGGCCTTAAAGGCAGCTTAGCCGAAGTGATAAAGGGAGCCGACATCTTCATCGGGGTATCAGCTCCCGGCACAGTCACCCAGGACATGATCAAGTCGATGGCCCCTAAACCCATCCTCTTTCCTATGGCCAACCCCACCCCCGAGATAATGCCCGATCTGGCCTTAGCTGCGGGAGCCGCCATCGTCGGCACAGGTCGCAGCGACTTTCCCAACCAGATCAATAACGTCTTGGCTTTCCCAGGGATCTTCAGAGGAGTCTTCGACGTTAGGGCCGACGACATCAACGATTCGATGAAGATCGCCGCCGCCTTCGCCATCGCCGACCTGGTCCAGCCTTCGGAACTTAAGGCTGACTACATCCTTCCGGCGGCCTTCGACCCTCGCGTCAAGGAGGCTGTGGCTAAGGCCGTGGCCAAGGCGGCCATTGAGAGCGGAGCGGCGATAAAGCGCTCTTAACGTTTTTTCATGTTGCCTCAAGACGTTTTAAAGTCGTTTAAGATGTCTTTTATCGACGCTGCAGCGTGATTTTTGATTGCATTATATTTTTTGATTGTATTTTTTGAATGTATTTTTGATTGAGTGGAACATGCGTTTTTATCTTTTTAAGCGTCTTTTGGACGATAATTTCGGTCTGAAGTTTTGCGATTCAAGAAATGTTTCACGGTAAATGAAAGGAGAGTTCCCCGTTTTTTCTTTTCTTTTAAATTTTCGACTAAATCATTCAACTTTTTTAGATATAAATATTTGAATACAATTCAGAGCCATCCCAATCTATGGCTCCAAACCAATCTATAGGGTCTGAATCGATCTATAGGATCTGAAAAGACCGACAAGATCCCAACAGATCGATAGGATCCGAACCAGCTCTTTCGGATGTGTTTTATTCCAGGCATTGCAGTTGCTGGGGAATCGGGATAGGCGCCGTCGAGAGGCAAGGTGAGGGCGATTCGACTTTGGCCCAATCTTGACCCAATCTTGACCTTGATCCG
>JAISZP010000266.1 GCA_031269135.1 Deltaproteobacteria bacterium
CGAAGCAGGCCGCCGATCTCCTGCGGCGCGGTAATGGTGGCGTGGTGTTCCGCCTTGTGCGGGGTAAGGGCGCCCTTGAGGTCGAGGACCACGTTCCGCTCGGCGCGGCCGGTGGCGACGGCGTAGCGGCAGACCTGCCCGCATATCTGCATGATGCGGTGCGCAAGCTCATAGGTCTGCCGGTCCTCGATGCGCCGCAGCACACTCGACACGTCGGCGGCCTTGATGTTGCCGATGGGTACTTGCCGATGAAGGGGAAAACGTTCTTTTCCAGGCGGGCGATGACCTGGGCTGAGTGACGTTCGGTCCAGTCGCCTTTGGCCTTGTTGGGTTTTTTTGGTCTTTCGCTTGACGGCATTCGCGGGCAACGACCTCGAAGCTGTCGGCGACGTTGTCGGCGGATGCCTTGCTTCATTTTCTTTTTCATCTCGCCGGTGTCGACGCCTCGGGCAAGCAGTTCCTTGGCCTCGTCCCGCTTCTCCCGCGCCATTTTCAGGCTGACCGCCGGAAAGGGGCCGATGCTCGACGACTTTTCCTTGCCCTCGAATCGGTATAAACCAGCCGCCGATCAGACAATCAAGCACAGCTTTCCGCCGGTCGGCGACAAGAAAATATGCAGCCAGCCGCCGCCGAAGCGCTTGAGCTTCTTGCTCGTGGGCTTTAAGTTCCGAATCGCTGCGTCGTTCATGGCCATTTTTGGGGGCATCTCCTTTCGCGAGAAATTCCACTCGCAGAAACACCCATAAAAAAGGTGAACGTCAAGGGTTTTACCCCTCGCATCTTGAACCAACCGGCCCTATAAAGCTAAACCCGCTATGACTTTACAGTCTATAGCGGGTCATCGCAAACTAATGATGGCGGAGAGAGAGGGATTCGAACCCTCGGTGGGGTTTAAGGCCCCACACACGATTTCCAATCGTGCTCCTTAAGCCGCTCGGACATCTCTCCGCAGGAAAAATCCATTTTCCACAATCTCAAGCTTTTGTCAAGCAAATTTTGAACTTGCGGCCTATTTTGTTTCGTGAACTTGCCTTGCCTGATAAGGAAAAATTGTTAGGCGAAATTTAGGAACAGTCTCGACGGCTCAATTTTGGACCTTAGGCGGCGCGTACAGATTACTGTAAGAAACTATTATCGATCTGGCGTCCTTTTTTAGGCTTCCGCTGCCTGGCCTTATAACCACGCCAATCACCAAATCAGTGGTCCCATTGTTGTCGAAGTCGGCGAGCTTGTAATCGACGGCTGGGCCAGGAATAAGGTTGGTGCTGTTGAAGAAGGACACCATGGATAGATTGGAGAACTTCAAAGCCTCTATGACCCCGCCATTGAAAGATCTGAGGTTTTTCAAAGAAGTGATGCCGTCTTGCTGGTTTCTGGCCACCACCACTTCATTGTTGCCGTCTTTGTCGATATCGAATAATAAGATGCGACTGGGGATATATTCAAGCGCAGTGCTGTTTTCGCTCGAAGCGTTGAGATCGATGGCGTTTAAAGTGCTGCAATAATTTTCGGTGCTCCCCCAAATGAAATCGTTGGTCGAGTTTCCCTCGTAGACGGTAAGATGCTCGTAAGGAGGCGTCACGGTGAGAGTCATGTTCGTTTTTTTAGAGCCGACCTTGCCGGAGGTGAAGTTATATAAATTTACTCCGAAGGGCAGAGGAATTTTCCCGGAGGTCACGATCTTTCCGCCGGAAAAAGAGGCCGTCAAAACATTGCCGCCGTAACCGCTTTGGGGGGTGGTTCCGGATTTCTGGACGGCTAAGGTCTTAACGTTGTTGTAGAGAACAGCCCTTATGTAAAAAGGAATGAAATCAGCCAAAACTTTAAGTTTCTTCTGCCCGTCGTAAGCCAAGACGATCGACGAAGCGCCGGAACCCTCTTTTTGGCAACTTAGAAATATTTCGTCACGACCGTCCCCATCGCTGTCGAAGAGGTCGACCGACAGCACCTTAAGCGTCAGTGGGATGTCGTAGGTAGCCAACTGATCTAAAATCTCTCCGTTTCGACGAGACAGATAAACGGTATTGAGGGTGACGTAGACGATCTCATTGAGATTGCTTCCTGTGACGTCGCCGATATCCAAGCCGACCAACCGCTCGGAAATGTAGCTGCTGTGCCACAGAGTGCCTTCTATCACCTTTGATTCCTGGGTCGTCACAAAGTTTGGGTTTAGCGGCGAGTCTTCCGGCGGCGGATCGTGCCCTAGAAGAGAATAAGAGGGATGCCGGGGTTTTGGCTTTTGTTCTTCGTCAGCCGCAAAGATGACGCTAGAGGTTAAAAGCAGACAAACCAACAAGGCCATTACCAAACGCAATATCTTGGACATACGGTTGATTCCTTTAAAAAAGCGTCGAAACTAGTGGATTTCACGCGGGTACGGATTACTGAAAGAAATTATCGCTGATCTATCTTTTAGGCTTCCACTGCCTGGCCCTATAGCCACACCGACCACAAACGCAGCGCCTTGGACATACGGTCGATTCCTTGAAAAAGCGTCGAAAATAGCGGTTAAATTCTTAAGTGCATACTCTCAATATCAGAGATATATTCACCGAGCTTTTCAATCACTTTATTTTTGTTGTTGGGCAAGATGCCGAAACCAGTGTAAAACGTGCCGAACTGATTGCGGCTGCCCTTTTTCCCGATTAAAAGACCTTCAATAGTATTGTTCGTTTCAAGATAGAGATTCATGCTTATGGGTTCGTCATTGGGTATCTCCACTTGAGTCGCCGTCAAACAACCGCTCCAAGACAAATCCAGCAACAAACCCTTCGTCAAGATTCGTCTTGGTTCCAACGTACCCTCGAGAGTCACGGGAATATGGACAGGGTAGCGTTTTTCGGTTCGAAGATTGGAAATCTCGACATGTTCCGGGTAGCTGAAAAATACCAGCGGAAATGGTCGGATGATTGTTCCCAACACTTTACTGCTGAAATTGACGATCTGTCCGCGGTAAATGAAATTTAAATACCAATGGCTGTAATCATCGAGATAAACAGGCAGCCCATTGACCTTAGGCACTTCCAAGATAATATATTTTCCGGGTCTTGAACCCGCCAAAGTGGTGTTCCACTTCGATCTTGTGGTTTCAATGGCCAGTAGTCTTATACGTTGACCACAAACCAACATCTCAGGATTTAGAGAGTTGATTCCCTCTTTCATGAAAAGAATCCAAGCAAACCCTTCGGCTTTAGCCAAGGGGAGGAATTGAGGCCGAAAAGCTCAATCGATTCGTAGCCGTCGTTTTTTAAAAACCCTAACGGGCGAGTCATATCACGCATCTAAAACTATCGTCCAAAGATATTTTCCTTACTTTTCGCGCGGGATAGGTTTGAACGATTGCTACGTCGACTCGAACAGCGGATAGGGGCTATTGTGGTAGACTTCGCGCAGCAACAATCGCGTTCAATAGAGCTACCAATGGCGCATAATTCTGCTGAAACGCAGAAATGTCCGCAGCAAAAAGTTTGTCCTTGTCAGCATTTCCCCAGTCGAGAAGATATCCGGCGTTCAGTGACAGCTCACGGAAAAATTCACGGCTATTACGACCGTTCCCCTCACGGAACGGATGTAGAGCGTTGACTTCACCCATAAAGTACGCGAGCCGTGTT
>JAISZP010000366.1 GCA_031269135.1 Deltaproteobacteria bacterium
GGCTCCTACGCAGAGCTTCTAGCCGCTTTCAAGACCAAAGAGATTGACGCTTTTTGGGTTCCTCAAGAGAACTTGCAGATCGTCAAAGATATAGAAAACGCCCACAAACTTGGAAATTATGAGCTTGCAGACTTTAATCCTCTGGCTTTCGTACTGCTGGACGAAAAGTTTATAGAGAACCACAAGGCGAAGATACCTGATCTGCTGCGGGCCTTAGATGAAGGTACGACCTTGTTGAAAGAAAAGCCGGATGAGGCGGCTAAGATCATTGCCGCCGATCTTAAGATCCCGCTTGATGCGGCAAGGGATGGAATTAAAACCTACACCTACGAGATTAGGTTTCTGCAAGAGGATATTCAGGGTTTAATCGACGTCGCCGCCTGGTCGATTGAAAACGGCTTAATCAAAAATCCCTATGATGTTAAGAGTACAGTTTACCTTGACGCCATATTGGAAGCTTTCCCCGATAGAGTGACGGTCGAAAAATGACGTTCTTGAGATTGACCGCCAAGGATTGACATTCTGAAAATGACAGTCGAGAAAGCAACAATCAAAAAGGCGCCGTCCATAAAGAACAGTCAATAACTGAAAGAGAGTTGCTCTCTAAACTAACTCTAATTTGACTAATTCTAGTTTGCGTTTAAGACTTCCTTAATCCAAGGCCACAAGGTCAAGGTTTTCATTTTTGACCTGTTCCTTTTCAAATCGCTAAGACCACGATCAACTGCCTCCATGGCTTCGTCCAAATTATTAAAGTATCTGTTGGCGATGTAGTCACGCCTCAGTTTATTCCATATCCTTTCTGTTGGATTGAGTTCGGGGGAATAAGGAGGTAACAAGATTACAGCAACATTCGACGGAATTATTAAATCTTTCGACTTGTGAGAAGAAGCACCATCTACAACCATCAGTACAAAATGCATCCGATGAACTTTGCTGATTTGCTTTAAGAATAGAGACATATTTGGAGTCTTCATATCTAATGCCCTCATATGGTGAAAAACTCCATTAGCAGGGCATACTGCTCCAAAGACGTAATTATACTCACGAACAAGCGCCGAATTAACCTTCGGCCTGAAAGGTACTGGGGCCCAGCATCTTCTGGGATCAGACATTCTGCCGAAACGTGCTTCATCTTGGAATAATAGTCTTACAGGCAGATTATTGGTGTTTTTTACGACAGCCTTATCCATCTCATTTTTAAGAGTTTTTTTTTGAAATCTTCCTGTAAAGCAGGATCCGCTTTGGGATGTTGAGTGTCGGGCAGTACCTTGCGCCATTTGTGGCGCTTTAACAATCTGTAGAAAGTAGAAGCCGGCGTTATTTTACCCACAAGTTCATTGTATTTATTGTGGAGCTCAGGCATTGTAATGACGTGTCCGGCTTTAGCCTCATCTAAGTAATTATTAAGAAATTTCGCTTCTTCATCAAAAGTCATCAAATGGTTGTTTCCACCTCCCCATTGACCTCTAACGGGAGCGTCATTATTACGTATTCTTTCTAAATCTTCATGGACGGTTCTAATATCTATACCAAATATAGCGGCGGCATTTTCACGTGAACAACCAGTATTGGCCATACACAACACAATTAACGCCGCTCTTTGCTCTCTGTCGATTGAATGTTTATCTCTCAACTCGATAGCTTTTTCCAAATGCCCCTGAGAAAACTTGACTGTTCTGGCCATAAAAAATCCTCCTTTGCCAGAATTATACTAAAAGGAATTCTCAAAAGCAAATTAGAATAACTACTCTAACTAGTCTAACTCAAACTAGAGTAACTCAAATCAACCCCCCGAGGTTAAGGCGACTTGATTTAAACCAGCTTGATTCAAATCGGATTGGTTCCATACATCTTGCTTTAGCCTCGGGGCCTAAACGAAAGGAATGCAAAACATGTTTACCGTTTTAACGCGCGACGAGATCTACAGAAACGTGGAACTCGCCCAGCGCATGTTAAACAGCGGCATCAACCTTGATCTGGACATCATCAAGGAATTGGACTTCGACGACTGTTATTTGGAGCAAATCTATTCCCAGTTCAATATGAACCATGTCTCCTATACAGCCACCAAGCTGCCTGACTCCTTTAGGTCTCCTTCAGGTTATCGCTTTCGTCTGTGCTTCGACCCTCACTCCAGGGAATACTCGATCGTCAAGGAGGGCGGCGCATACGTATTGAACCACCGAGGCAAAGCCTTATTTGAGATAACCTTCGAGCCTAAACCAGCCTGGTACAACAAGGATACCTCCGACGGCAAAAAAATGTGCCGGGTCATGCAGTATGTGGGCCGCAGCAAGCTTACGGTTTCATACTCCAACGAGTGCGCCCTTCAAGACAAGGGTTTAGACTGCCTATTTTGCAACATTAACGCCACCAAGAAGACTTTTGGGGAACTTCAGGGACTGGACATGAAAAATCCCATCCAGATCGCCCAGTGCGTCAAGGCGGCCTTCGACGAGGGTTTCAGAAGATTTTTCGTCACCGGCGGTTTTATTCCCGAGCGCCGGGAGGTGGAATATTATGTGGACGTGGCTGAAGCCGTCCGGGACATAACAGGGAAAGAGGTCTTCGAGGGGCAGGCCGTCATCGGCGCTCCGCTGGATCTAGAGGTCATCGATAAGTATAAAGCGGTCGGCTTTGACGCCATCGCCACCAACATGGAGATCTGGGACACAAACATCTTTAAGACGATTTGCCCCGGTAAAGAGCAGATCTGCGGCGGTCGCGACAATTGGGTGCGGGCGCTGGAGCGTGAAGTGGAAGTCTTCGGTCGCGGCCGAGTGCGTTCGACCTTTGTGGCCGGTATCGAACCTAAACAAAGCCTTCTGGAGGGTTTGGAATACCTGATCTCCAGGGGAGTCGTCGCCCAACCCTCCCAGTGGAACCCCAACCCCGGCTCCGCTCTGGAAGGGCATAGAGCTCCCAAGGCGGAATGGTTCCTTGATTTGACCCTCAAGACTTACGCTCTTTATCGTAAATACGGCATCACTCATCAAGATTACTACGACACCATAAACGGCGAGGATACTGTTTGCGATTACCTCTTTAACGCCGACGGAGACGTGCTGCCGTGGGAAAGAGATCAGTATCCGACCTTGGCCGGAGCGGCCTGATTTGAATCGCTTGTCTGAAAGTGATGGTCTGAAGATAGATCGTCTGAAAATGACGGCCTGAAAATAGATCGTCTGAAAATGACGGTCTGAAAATGATGGGGCGACCGCCCCTGGGAGGAAATAATCATGGAAAACACTTTGGCTCTCGACGTCCCTCTAACCGCGCCTGCTGCCGCTGTCGCTCACGAAATCCGTCAACAGGACAACGAGTGTCCTTTGATCCGGATTCGGGACATGTCGGTGAGCTTTCGCGGCGCTTTGGGCGATTGCGACGTCGATGTTTTGTCCGGCGTCAATCTTGACATCGGCCAAGGTGAGTTTCATGTGATATTGGGTCCGAGCGGCTGCGGCAAGTCGACTTTACTAAACGTCATTGTCGGACTTCTGCGCCATACCGGAGGCGAGGTCGGCGTCGCGGGCAGACCTATTTCCAAGCCAGGTCGAGACCGCGGTTTGGTGTTTCAAAACGCCGACGCCGCTATTTTTCCGTGGCTGACGGTGCTGGAAAATGTGGAGTTTGGTCTTAGGATGAACGGCGTCAAGCGCAGCGAGCGGCGTGAGACGGCTAAAAAATTCATCCACTTGGTAGGCCTCGACACCCACGAGGATAAGTTTCCCAGAGAACTCTCCGGCGGCATGAAGCAGCGGACTCAGATCGCCCGATTGCTGGCTAACGACAGCGACGTCTTGGTCATGGACGAGCCTTTCGGGGCCTTAGACGCTCATACCCGCAGGGTGATGCAAAATGAACTGGTCAGGATGTGGCAGGAAACCAAAAAGACCATCATCTTCGTGACGCACGACATCATCGAGTCGCTCCTTTTGGGTCAGCAAATCCACATCATGAGCCAAGCTCCTGACGCGAAAATCTATAAGACTTACGTAGCCGACCTGGAATATCCAAGAAGAGAAACCTTTCCAAGGTTCACCGAGCTTCTTTCAGCCATCCAGGGACATTTCGATTTCGGGGGTGGCATTTGAGTTCCACGACAGTCCAACAGGCCGGCGGCGCTGCAATCGCCAAAGCTTCAGAAGGGGAAACTTTTCCCCCATCAACACCATCAACCCAATCAACCAAGGCCGCCTCAAGCGCCAAGTCTCTACCCGCCCAAGCGCCCAAACATCTTTGGGCGCTTGCGGTCGATAAACTTCGCAAAGCGGTCAAAGTTTTGCTGGATAGCGGGGTGGTCAGCTGGGGCTTATTGTTTGTCGCCTGGGGAATTATTTCTCTTTTTTACGACCCGACCTTTTTCCCCGGACCCATCGAGACCCTTGAAGGGGCCTGGGAACTGATCCTTGACGGGACTCTGCTGAAGTTTTCTTTGGTAAGTCTCTACCGCGTCTTCAAAGGCTGGATCATCGGAAGCATCATAGCTATTCCAATCGGCATCCTCATCGGTCGGCTGAAGATAGTCAAGCAGCTTATCGAACCCTTGGTCGACTATTTCCGGTTTATCCCAGCCATCGCTTTTCTGACGCTTTTCATCATGTGGTTTGGGGTCGGAGAGCGCTCCAAGGTCCTGATAATAGTCTAC
>JAISZP010000028.1 GCA_031269135.1 Deltaproteobacteria bacterium
GACTAGCCTGGTGCGCTCAGCAAAATTTTTACAAAAACCGGCTATACCATTAAGACTAGCATTTGTTCGCATGTGCAGATAATTAGCGTAAAATTCTTGAAACAATATCTCCTTAGACAAGCTAGCCTAGCAAATGTCTCTATGTACTGCGGTGCTATTAGTACTTTATTAAAGTCAAAGGCAACTTAAAATTGAGAAACTCTGCCTTGCTATTTTGTAATTATACCTAATTACGCTAGGAAAGCAACAAGTTTTTTTCAGGCCGTCGTTAATTTTCTATATGTTTAAATTTGAATTTTACAAGCCTAAGATCTAGTAGACTAAAAAACCTCTTGAAGTTGTCTTCTTAGAGATGATGACAGAGTCATAATAAAATCGCTCATTATTCTTTGTAACTATAGAGCGACTTTAAGGCTCCATAGTTGTTTAAACAAATTTTTAACGCTTAATAAATAAAATGTTTTAGAAAACAATATGACTATAAATAGATAAATATACAACAATTTGTCATGCTAATGGATACCGACAGCTTATTATGGCGGAGTTGACCGCTAATCATCGCTGCATTTTTTCGGGCTATTGAGGCAGTCCTTGCGAGTCGGTCCAGACGTGCCGGTCCAGTCTACGAGAGCCAATCCTTGCGAGCCGGTCCAGACATGCCGACCCAGGCCTCCAGTCTAGGAGTCAAGCCAGGAGTCAAGTTTAGACGTCGACGTCTAAGCTCTATTGCGCTTAGCGCAACACTATTGGAGCATAACCATCACGCAAAATTAATCGAGGAAAACCAATCGAGCAAGACGAATTTGATTTTCCGCCTTTGGCTGGAAGCTCAAAGGCCATAAACTGCGTTGTTTGGTTTGAAAAATATGCCGATTCGATAGAGCTGCGCTCGTCCTTCAGATAGAGAGATAATCTGAAAATTGTCGTCCATTTGAACGAAACTAAAAATTTCCTTTATCTACTCCCTTGATAGAGTTAGGATCCCGTGCCATAATAGATCAAAGATTGTTTGTCGACCCTTCCGAACGGCAGGGCGCTTTTTGGACTCCTTTGACTCCCTGTTGTTTAGGAGTTAAACGGAGTTGTGTCCCTTACAAGAGGCTACCAGACAATCGCCGGATTGTCGGACGCTTGAGAGTCCATAAGGTTTCGCAAGTTTGATGGAGTTTCGTCATTAGCGGAGGCTTGAAAGGGCGGTTGAATTTTTTTTGCTTAGCTCGCGAAATCGTTGCCTCCAAAGGGTAGCATGTTTTAAAAAGATGTTCGATAATTGCAGATGGAAGCGTCAGGCCCAATAAGCGCTTTCGCTTCCAAGAGCGGTCGTCGGCTGCGGCGACATGAAGCGTAAACCTATAAAAATCCTAATTCCTCGGCTGACTTTAGTCAGAGGTTTCCTTGAGAGAATTCTATGAGCAAATGGACGGCCAAACAGACCACCTTTATGAAAGAAGCCCTGCGGCTGGCTCGGCAAGGCTGGGGACTTGTATCCCCTAACCCCATGGTAGGCGCGGTACTGGTCAAAAGAGGCCGGATTATTAGCAAGAGTTGGCACACCGGCCCGGGCAATCCCCACGCTGAAGCGGCAGTACTGGCTGAAGCCGGGAAAAAAGCCAAAGGCGCGGAAATGTACGTTAATCTAGAGCCCTGCTCCCATCAGGGACTCACCCCGCCTTGCACGGAAGCCATCATTGATGCGGGCGTGGCCAAGGTGTTCTATTCCGTGGCGGATCCTCACGCCAAGGCCGCCGGAGGCGCGGCTGCGCTAGAGGCCGCAGGCGTTGAAGTCGATTGCGGTCTTATGGCCAATGAAGCTTGGGAACTTAACGAATTCTTTTTCAAGTGGGTCGCCACAGGGCTTCCTTACGTCATTTTAAAGACCGCAGCCAGTCTAGACGGCAAAATCGCGACCACCACCGGCGACGCCAGATGGATAAGCTCCAAAGCCGCCAGAAATTTCGGACATCATATCAGGGCCGGCGTCGACGCCGTCATGATCGGACGCAACACCGCCGTGAAAGACGATCCGGAACTCTCCGCCAGACCTTGGGGGAGGCGTAAAATGCATCGCCAACCCTGGAGGATCGTCTTGGACCCCTCCCTTAAGCTCCCCCGGACTCTTAAGCTGTTCAACCCGCAGCTTGGAGGTCCTACGGTGGTGATATGCGCTTTCGACGCGGATAAGTCTTCCAAGGAAAGCCTTAGGCGTCAAGGACATGCCGTCTGGGAGGTTCCAAGAACCGACACAGGCTTATTGTCCCTTCCGGCGGTTCTGGCGGAAATGGCCAAGGCGGGCCTGCAGAGCTTATTGATCGAACCTGGGGCCACTCTGGCCTCCTCAGCCTTGATTGAAGACCCTATAGTCGATCTGGTTCATATCTTTTTGGCCCCCAAGTTTCTTGGAGGAAAAGACGCCCCCAGCCTTTTGGGAGGCCCAGGCTTGTCCAGCTTATCGACCGCCAAAGACGCCAATATCTTGAAGATCGGCCGCAAAGGACCCGACATCCATCTGGTGGTGAGACCCAGCGGCGCCTTTAGTCCAGCCGCCCAGCAAGCCTTGCCTCCCATCACCGGCTTTGGCGAAGCCTATAGCGCCACGGATGAAAATCTCGGCGATGTTTTTGAGGATAATTAGCAAATGTTTACAGGATTGGTGCTCGGTCAAGGAAAAATAACCTCGCGTCGCAAGGGAGACTCCGAGGCTGAACTTGTGGTGGAACCCTTATTCAGCTGGGACGGCCCCTTAGTCGTCGGCGAGAGCATAGCCGTATCCGGGGTTTGCCTTACGGTCACTTCAATAAAGGGTGATTCGTTTTCCGCTTACGCTTCCCTTGAAACGTTGAAACTCAGCACTTTAGGAGAGCAGGATTCAGTGAACCTGGAAAGAGCCTTAAAGCTCACCGACCGCTTAGGCGGGCATTTGGTCAGCGGCCACGTGGACGGATTGGGACGCTTGGTGACGAGTACGCCGATGGGAAAGAGTTTGGTGTGCCGATTCTCTTATCCCGATGATCTTGGCCCCTTTATCGCGCCTAAAGGCTCCATCACGATTGATGGGGTAAGTTTGACGGTCAATGAGGTGGGAAAGCATTGGTTTAACGTGAATCTCATTCCTCAAACTTCGACGGTCACCACTTTATCTACGAAAAAAAGAAATCAAGCGGTCAACCTCGAGGTGGACATTCTTGCCCGCTACGTTAAGCGGTTGATGGAAGGCAAAAATAAATCAGGCTCATTCACCATAGAAGAACTTATCGACAAAGGTTTTTGATTTTTTTCAAGCCCAAAAAATTAGGCGGGTTCCGCTTCGTTGCGGAATCCGCCTAAATAACTCGTCGCCATAAAGATTGGCATTACTGTCGAGGAAACGCCGCCAGGTTTGCGTGGTGATTTTTGATCAATATGATCAGTCGGGAGGGCGGATCGCAGATTTTTTGAAAGGAACGACGAGCTGGGAAACCCTTTGATGGCCCTGGCAACAGCAATTACTGTATAAGATGCAAATTAGGCGCCAACAATTTTTTCCCAATATATTTAGCGGATATTCGTTTCTTTTGGAACTGTTTAACCAAAAATCCGGCTCAGTTTTGAAGCAACGTTTACGTGCAAAGATTTTTTAATGGCTTGTATGCGTTACAAGGCCGTTTTTTTAGCGCACGAGGCCTCCTTATATTTTTTTGAGAGCCT
>JAISZP010000077.1 GCA_031269135.1 Deltaproteobacteria bacterium
ATGTTAGTCGAAATCAATTGTGGTCGAAATCAATGATTTCAAGATTTATCATAAACGACAGTGAATGTCAATGATTCATGGCGGCAGCAAAAAATATAACATACTGAATTTATTGGAAAAATTAAAATATAAATTTCGAGAGCATAAAGCCTCAAAAAAAAATAAGCCTCCATACAAAAAAGCCTTGCAGTTAAAGAGGCGCCGATTCGTTTTGAATTTAAAAGCCTTCCTGACCGAGGTTAGTTGTGGTCAAGAAGGCTTCGACTCGACTGATGAGTATAAAAACCGGCTTCTCGCTTATTTACCGATTATTTGCCGCTTATTTTTTGCTGACCTGGCGATAGACAGGGGTGTCGAAGGCAGGTCCGGAGATGAACCCTACGACGTTGGAGCGAAGAGCTGTCTGCTCATTTTGCTGCAACAAAAAGATCAGCGGCGAATCAGCTTGCACTTCCTTCTGAAGGGCGGCGTAACCGGCGACGCGCTTAGCCTCGTCGCGCTCAAGGGCAAGTTGAGGGACTCTCTCGACGTCATTTGGTATCCAATGAGCCCGCCAGGCTGTGCCCTTGTAGACGGAATCATCGCCGTCATCAGGGTTATAGAGAAGAAAATCAGCGGTGGAATGAGGATCGTTATAGTCGTGCGACCAGTGATGAAGAGTTATCTCAAACTGGCGACCGCGGAAACGGGAACGCAGCTGAACAGGATCGACCACTTCCAATATCAGCTCGACTCCGCCTTGGGCGAAACTGGCCTGGATGGCCTGGGCGATTGAAAGATACGGGAATGTGTTGGCCACGTTCAGTTTAACCGAAAAGCCGTCCGGATAGCCGCCTTCAGCCAAAAGAGCCTTGGCTTTAGCCACATCCAAGCTGAAGGGTTGATCGTCGACGACTCCTAGAACTCCCTTGGGGATAAACGTTTGGTGAGGTATGTCCGCCCCTCCCAGCAAATCTTTGCTCAAACCTTCATAGTCGACCAACCAGCGTAGAGCCTCCCTGACTTTAGGCTTGGTCAAGGGTTCTACCGTCTGACTTAGAGTCAAATAATATTCGGTGACTTTAGGCTCTTCGTGAAGGATGACGTCAGGGTTTTGAGCCAACTGCTCGTGGTGCTCAGGCAGCAAATCACGGGCGATATCCACATCGCCTTTTTCAAGCAAAAGACGTTGACTGGCCGCTTCCGCGACGTTCAGAAAGATTATTTTCTCCAAAAGCGGCGCCCCGAGATAGAAGTCTTTATTGGCTTCCAACACGACGTTTTCACCGGCCCGCCACTCTTTGAGCTTGAATGCCCCCGAACCTGCCGAGTTTTTATTGAGCCATTCGTGACCCAAGTCGTCATCTTTTACGTGCTTTAAAAGTTCTTCTTTGTCGATGACGCTTGATATCCCGGCCGTCAAGGTATTGAGCACCAATGACGGCGCCCAGGGCTTATTTAAGATGAGGACCAAATCCCCATTCACCACCTTCACTTTTTCCTCGACGTTTTCCTTGGTCCAACCGTACTGAGCCAAAATGAAAGCGGGAGCTAAGCCCAGCTTTATCACTCTTTGAAGAGAAAAAGCGGCATCCTCCGCCCGCAAAGGATTCCCCGTATGAAACTTTTGGCCGGCTCGGATCTTGAAGGTGAAAGTCAGCCCGTCGTCCGATACCGTCCAACTCTCGGCGGCGCCTCCCTCCAACTTTGAGAAAGTCTCCGTATCGTACACCACCAGGCGAGTATAAACGTTATTGATGATCTCTCCGCCTGAGGGTTCGAAGACCTGAGCGGGATCGAGCGAAACGATGTCGGTGATGCTTTTAGCCTGAACCAAATCAGTTTTTGGCGTCTCGGCTATCGCCTGAGCGGCGCTCAAAAGTAAAGTCAACAATAAGGCCGCAACCGCTCCTAAAATAAGCGGCGGGGCGAGTTTAAATTTTTCCGGCATGTTTTTCTCCTTGATGTTTTTTAATCCTCAAATTATGAGGCGGCTGCAGAACGAGCAAAAAAAAAGGCCAGAGATCTCGCTAAAGATCCTGGCCTTCGGTCAAACCGATCAGCTTTTGGGGGCGGAGGAAAAACAAGCGCCTGCCAAGGCGCAAGCTAAGCTGCATGTTAAGGCGCCGCCCTGTTCAACTCATTATATTTCGGCGAAAATTAAACGAAAAAAACCGCAAACCCTAATAGGTTTGCGGCCTTCGGAAATCCGATCAGCAGCGTCATGCGCCGACGTCCCGCCTTCGACTAAAATCAAAGGGGACTATCTATTAAACGACTTAAAATTTGTTCAACGCTCGCAAAGAGTCTTCACAAAGACGCTTCACAAAGACTCTTCACAAAGAAGCTAAATAATCTTGTGGTATTTTACCATAGGATGGAGAAAAAACCACTTCTCTTTTTTGCCCGCCTTAAACTCTCGGTCGGCGGCCCTATTTTATTGCATTATAACCTATTTTTTCTATATTATAGTTCAATTTATGTGCAGAAAAATTTTGTCGTCTATGCTTTTTTAAAAAACGTCTAAATATTTGGTTGAAGTCACTCCTAAATGATTGTAAACAGCATCAACGACATCGGTATCCCAGAGCAAACTCTTGACTTTCGTCATTAAAGCCATTATATATCGAGCAGATTCGATATTCCAGCGCATACCGGAAAGTTTCAGCCTCTCCTGAAGGGCTGTTTTATCACCACCTTCAATTGCATCACTTCCAATATACCAATCATTTTTTTCATATGTCGCATAATCGATTGAATTGGAATTTTTCTCAATATAATCAAGAAGATTAAACTTGCACTTTTTTAATGTATTTTTATCAATAGACTTTAACTCCTTGATGACGTTGCAGGAATCGCTTTCTCTTAATCTTTTACAAATGTCTTTAGCCCATGTCTTATATTTTTCTTCATCATCCCGAAACATTTCTTTAGCGAAACGGCGTACATTTTCGGATAAATGAAAGAAATCGAGTATATGTATCGCATCAGGAAATAATGATTCCTTCATATTCTCAATCAAAATTGTGCCATCGGTGAGTAAAATAGCATTGTCGCAGCGTCCATAGCCGCGTCTGACGGCGCAGTCGAATAAAAGTTTCTGGAATGTCTCGACTGGACCAGCATATGCGGTATATTCACGTAAACCTATTTTTTTCTCTCTTTTTCCAGTTTTTTCATTAAACCGCCAATGAAGATTATTGCCGCCGAATACCGCCCCTAGTTTGATTTCATTCCAAGCATGCCCTTGCTCGTCTTTCTCTCGGGCGTGAAACGTCGCTCCATAGCATTCCATATATAAGTCATGCTTATCATCTCCAGCAGGAAGAATCAGTTTACCGGATTGAAATAGGTTGAAGGTTGTTTCAGCTCGCTTCAAATCATTGTCGAGCACGATTTTTCCGATATAATTCGCCACATTTCTAATCGTCTCGGGATTCGTGTCGATCCTTGTCTGTTGTTTAAGAGAGGCGGCGGCATCATCATATGAGTCTGACTTTTGAACATGATGAGCGATTTTCAGCATTGCTCCAATGGAAATTTTAAAAGGCGACTTGTCCAGGCCAAGATGCTCGTCAAGCGGCACGACGGTTTTGTCGCCGCTTAACTGATGAAGCGTTTGAGCGTCTTTTACGCTCTTGGGACGAAGGACCAAACGATTCAAATCAATCTTGCCCAGCAGAGTCACGACGGTTTTGTTTGCCCATTTAAAATTTTTAAGTTCTATTCCTTCGGTTTTAAGATGAGTTTTTTTTTCCGAGCCAATTCGATTTGATCAATGTTATGAACAGCATTTGATACTTTCGTCGATACTTGATCTTTGTTTTTCTCTATTAACTGCATGCCAAGCTTTTCAATTGAATCAATCAAGTTGACGTCGCCATGCATATTATTTGGATCGACTAGATTAACAAGCTTATCATTAAAAGCTATTCGTGTTTTTAGCGCATCGATTAATTCTTCTACATGAGCATCGGCATGATCGCCATCTAAATACTTATCTAAAAGCTGGTACAACAAGTCTATTTTTTCAGCTGATGAATCTTTCGTCATCCGAATCTCCTGTTTGTCTTGAGAGAGGCCGAAGCTGCCATTCCAATGAGATTATAGAATATTAAACGCTTTTTGGCGACAAAATTTTGGTGCGCCCGCTACATTTATTTATGCCGCCGCTTTGCTTTTCTCGTCTTTGAGAGCCTGCTTCTTTGAGAGCCTGCTTCGTCGCGTCAAGCACGGCAGGCATACGAAATAAAAAGAAAAACCGCTTTGGCTGAAGCCGACGGACTCAAGAGCGAAACGGCCCAAGATTTGAATTTGGCCGTAGTCTTGACAAGAAAAGCAAAATTGTTGATAATCTATAGGTTCAATGCACAGTTGCGACGATAATGCGGGACTTTCTCAAGCATGGTCCTGAATTTCCGCCTAAACTCTGCAGCCGCTCCAGATCCGACGATCTTTGCCCTTAACTTTGGCCCCTGCGGCCAAAAACAATCTAGGAGGTCGCGTTTGCTCCCGGAGCCAACCCGGGTTTTATACGCTATTCGTTATGAAAGACGTAGCCAAACAGAGAACCATTGCATTGCTGTCCCACGGCGGGGCGGGTAAGACCACCCTGGCCGAAGCCCTCCTCTTTTTGACCAAGGTCACCAGTCGTTTCGGTTCAGTCGTAGACGGCACCAGCGTGCTGGACTACGAGCCGGAAGAAATCAAACGTCAGAGCAGCTTAGGCTCGGCGTTTCATTCTCTTCCCTGGAAAAAACAACAGATAACCTTCGTCGACACCCCCGGAGGCGAAAACTTTTTAAACGATACCAAGACTGTGCTGTACGGCGTTGATTCGGCTGTCGTGCTGGTCGACGCGGTAGATATGGTCAAGGTCTCCACCGAGAAGGGCTGGGCCTTTGCTGATTCGCTGAAGCTACCTAGGTTAGTGGTAATCAATAAAATGGATCGCGAACGGGCGGACTTCTTTAAAGCTCTTGAAAACATCAACGAATCGTTCGCCTCTCCCAAAGCTATTCCGGTGGCCTTACCCATCGGCGCCGAAAGCGACTTCAAAGGAGTAGTCGATCTATTGACGCTCAAGGCCTACTCTTACGACAAAACCGGCGTTCCCAGCGAGATCCCCGTACCGGCGGATTTGGAGCCTGTGGTCGAACAATGGCGTGAGAAGCTGCTGGAGGCCATCTGCGAGACCGACGACATACTCTTGGAGAAATTCCTCGAGGGCGAGCAAATCACTAACGAAGAACTTGAGCCTGCCCTAAAAAAGGCCATCTTGGACAATCATATAGCGCCCGTCACCCCGACCGCGGCTCAGGGCTTGATCGGCCTCAGCCACCTTCTTGATTCCATCATAAACCGTCTCCCCTCCCCTCTGGAGCGCGGAAGCGTCTATGGTCATCCCCTGGATAAACCGGATGAATTAGTCTACAAAGAGCCTGACCCTTCAGCTCCCTTCAGCGGCTTAGTCATCAAGACGATAGTTGACCCCTTCGCCGGGCAATTGACGATCTTCAGGGTCTTTTCCGGCACTCTGACGGCGGACGGCGGCTTTCAAAACGTCACCCGTTCTCAAAAAGAGCGCTTCGGCCAGCTTTTCGCCCTGGAAGGCAAGGCTCAGAAATCCATCGAAGAGGCTGGACCCGGCGATATAGTGGCCGTCGCCAAACTCAAAAATACCTTTACGGGCGACAGCATAACCGACGAGGCGGCTCCAGTCGTCTTTCCGGCTAGTCCCGCCATGGAACCGGTCGTTTCCTTCGCGGTCGAGGCGAAAAATAAAGGCGATGAAGAGAAGGTCTTTGCGGCCATCAACAAAATGACCATCGAAGATGTGACTTTAAGGCTGACGCGCAACAACCAAACCAAAGAGATGATCCTCTCAGGAATGGGGCAAGTCCACGTAGATGCGACTCTGGAGAAGATCAAGCGCAAGTACGGCGTTGAGGTTATCCTAAAGAGTCCAAAGGTGGCCTTTAAGGAAACCATAAAGGGCAGAGCCAAAGTCCAGGGCAAATACAAAAAACAGACCGGCGGCAAAGGCCAATACGGCGACGCGGTCATCGAACTCGAACCGCTGCCTCGCGGCGAGGGTTTCATCTTTGAAGACAAGATCGTCGGCGGCGTCATCCCCAGACAGTACATCCCGGCGGTGGAAAAAGGCATCGTGGAAGCCATGGCCGGCGGCGTGGTGAGCGGAAACCCCGTGGTCGACTGCAAAGTGGCCTTGGTGTTCGGCAGTTATCACGATGTCGATTCCTCTGAAATGGCCTTTAAGATCGCCGGCTCCATGGCCTTCAAAAAAGCCTTCATGGAATGTAAACCCACTATCCTGGAACCAATCATGCTCTTGACCGTAACGGTCCCCGACGAATTTATGGGCGACGTCATGGGCGATATTTCCAGCCGCAGGGGAAAACTCTTAGGCACCGAGACGCACGGAAAAAAACAGGTCATCAACGCCCACGTCCCCCAGATGGAGCTTTTAGCTTACTCGCCCGTCTTGACTTCCATGACGGGAGGCAGGGGTTCTTTCTCTTTGGAATTCGCTCACTACGATGAAGCCCCGGCCCAAATCCGCGACAAAGTCATCGCTGAATTCAAACCGCAGGAAGAAAAAGAGTAGCTTTTAAATCTAAACCAAACGCTGAAAAGCCTTTCAAAATCTTTTTTGGAAGGCTTTTTTTATGAGCTTTTGATTAAAACCGCTTGCTGGCGCAGCCCGCCAAAAACAGGGATTGTTCCCGATCCCGGCTGACATAGATCCCAGCCGACATGGCTTTCATAAATCATCTCCGACGGATTATCCCTGACGGATCGTCTCCGATGGATTATCTCCGGCGGCCGATTCTATATCGTCATCCAAACAGATAGGCCGCATCCTCCCAAAATGAGTATGGCCGTAGCCAAACGAGCCGCTCGAATCATTTCGTAGCGTGGATGGTCAGCCGTAATCTTAACCGGCTCTTGAGCTCTCTGGGCCGTCAAAGCTCCGGCAATCAACAAAGCGGCGCCGATGCCCATCGGCCAGGATAATTGCTCGCCTAAAAATATAACCCCGCAAGTCGCTCCTATGACCGGCTGAAATTGCAGAGTGATGGCGGCCGCAGCTGGAGAGGTGTTGATCTGAGCGACAGCCTGGCATACATAAGCGACGCTCACAGCCATGACTCCCCAGGCCATGGAAGGCAGCGCTCTGACGAATTCAGGCCATGAGCACATGGTGTCCGTGCTCAGGGCGATGATGAAGCATAACAGGCTGCAAACAAAGGACTGAGAAGCTACAAGCTTCCAAGGATTCACTCTGACGGCAAAGTAGCCCATAATCACGATGTGAGCCACCCAGATCAAATCCGCCACCAACGTCAGCGCGTCGCCAAGGTTAAAGCCGCTCTGCTCCGCCGTGTTTCCGCCGATGAACGCCAACCCGATCAGGCAGAGACTCAGCCCTATCCACACCTGACGGCGAGGAATTTGCCCCATGACGAACCCAAAGAGGGCCACCATGGAAACGTACAGAGAGGTTATGAAGCCTGACTTGGAGGCGGTCGTCATCGTCAAGCCGAACAGTTGAAGGGCCGTCCCCACCGTCAACAAAAACCCCAAACACAAGCCTGACTTTAGAGCCATAAAGCGCCCTATGTCATAGTGAAAGTACTGAGCCGGCGCCTTCCTATGCCCCCAACGAAGAACCAAAGGCAAAAGAGCGACTGAACCAAATAAATATCTTACCGCCGAAAAAGGCCATGGGTTTACGAAAGTCATGGCATGGCGGTTGATGGGCGAAGAGACTCCCCATATTATAGTTGCCGTCAAGAGCAACAGAATCGCTTTAGTTTTTAACGTCATTTTAAACCGACAAGGCCAAAGGTCATGCTATGTTTTTTGGCCTCAAAATCCGATTACCGGGTAAACTTATTAAACAACAGCTAATGAATGGATAAAACCAATCAGCCGAAGTGAAAGCGAATATACGACCTTTACCCGGTTAAGTCAACTGGCGAAAAAACGGGTAGGCTGTCGACGTCAGGCGCGTTTTTTCCGTTACGTCTGCTCCTGGCGACGCCGACCGCTGGCTTTGGCTTCAGCGCGTGCGCGACGTTCTTTCTCTTTGATCAAAAAGCGGCGTATTTATT
>JAISZP010000148.1 GCA_031269135.1 Deltaproteobacteria bacterium
AGGTCGACCGCCACATTGATCAAAGCCAGAGTCAAGGCCGGAAGGATGAAATGTCGCCAGCTGTCGGCCCCGGATACCGGAAACAAGCCCAAATGAAGAGAAAACGTCAAAATCAACAAAAGCCCTAACCAAAAAGCCGGCATAGCCACGAAAATCAAAGCTAGGACCATGATTGTGGAATCGAAGAACGAATACTGCCTGACCGCGCATATGACTCCCAAAGGAATAGACAGTATCGAGGAAATGAACATGGCCAAAATAGCCAATTTAGCGGTGGTGGGGAAACGGGCCATAATTTCCCCAATCACCGGCAATTTCGTCTTAAACGAGACTCCCAAATCCCCTTGCACGGCCCTGCCGACATAACGAAAATACTTGACGATGAAAGGATCGTAAAAGCCGAGCTGCTCATTGAGCTGACGCACGGCGCTCTCGTCCGCCCGCTCTCCCAGGATCAGACGCCCTGGGCTGCCGGGACTAAAAGACATGACGGTGAAAATTATCAAAGAGATGCCCAGCAGAACCGGCGCCATCATCAGCAGTCTTTTGGCGATGTAGTAAACCACGCCTGGGGAATCCTTTCAGGGGGCGACGTCAGGTTATGATTTCGCCTCATAAATGTCGTCGTCGGCTCCGAACGTCGCCGCCTTCACCAGCTGTAGCGGTATATATAATACTGTTCCGTTGCTATGGCTTCAACGCCCTTGAGATCTTTATCGAAGACCAAATTGGCGGCATTCCACAACAGGGGGATATTGGGGGCTTCAGCAAGCGTAATGCGGCTGACCTGCTCGTAAATTTCCTGTCTGCGGGCTTTATCGGTCGCAATTTTGCCTTCCTCAAGAAGCTTGTCGACCTCAGGGTTTTCATAAGCTCCGTAATTGCCGGTGCTCAAGCAAGCGCCGCAGTACAGATCGTAGATGTAGACGTCCGGATCGAGGCAAATGTAACCCCAGCCGCCGACGAAAGCCTCGAAAGACCCTTTGACCTTAGCCTCGTAGAAAGCCGCCGCTTCAAGCAGCTCAATTTCCGCAACCACTCCGACCTCGCGCAGCTGGGCCTGAATGACCTCGGCGTGCGCTTTCCTGACCTGATTGACCGTCAATTTGAAGGTGAATCCATCCGGGTAGCCGGCATCGGCCAAAAGCTGTTTGGCTTTTTCCTGGTCGAAATCAGGCGATTTAATATCCGGCGAATAGCCAGGCACTCCCGGGGGAATATGGGCGTCGGCCACGATGGCCAAGCCGTTGGTGGCGCCTATGCTGAGAATATTTTTGTCGATTGCGTGAGCTAACGCTTGACGGACCCTGACGTCGTCGAAAGGCTTAACTTTGGCGTTGAATTGAATCAAACTGCCCATCAGCGACTGGATGCTGCTGACGGTCAGCTTTTCGTTGGAATTTAAGCGCTCGATGTCCTCGGCCGCGGCGTTGACCAGCACGTCAAGTTCCCCTGCTTCCAGGGCCATAGCCGAGGAAGCGGCGTTGGAGATTTGCTTGTAGACCAGATCGGTTATAGGCGCCTTGGCTGTATGGAAACCATCATGAGCTTTAAGGATGAATTGATCGCCCTGTCTGTATTCGACCAAGCGATAAGGACCCGAGCCTAACGCCTCGGTCACGAACGGCTTAGGATTGTTTTCCAGATATTTGGCCTCCACCAAGCCGCCGTAAGCTCCCAACAAGGGCAAAAACGCCCCGTAAGGATGCTTTAAGACGACTTTCAAAGTCAGATCGTCTACGACCTCAGCGCGATCTATGTATCTAAAATAAGTTCCGACCACTGAGGAAGCCACGCACCGCTCGACCGTCAATTTGGCGTCTATGGCTCTCACCGGCGCCCCATCGTGAAAGGTGGCGTCAGGGTAGAGGTGAAAGACGTATTCCAAGCCGTCAGGCGAGATTTCCCATTTTTCGGCGCCTCCAGGCACGATATCCCCTTTAGCGTCGACTCTAACGATGGGATCGTAGACGTTGGAGAGAATGCTCTCGGTTATCTGGTCGTCGAAACCCTGAGGATCAAGGGTGGTGGGAAGGTAAGCTATGCCGATGCGGATGGAGTCTCTATCGCCCGCCGCCCAAACGTCGCCGACTGAGCCAGGCGGAACTAAAAAAGCAACTGTGAGGAGCCAGCCGAAGATCAGCGCCGGCCATAAAGCCGAACTCGTTTTTCTCATTGTCCGATTCTCCTTAAACAACAGCCCATCGCCGATCGCCCGGCGGGGAGAAATGAAGACTACGGCTCAAATGCCGCTTGAATGGATGTAAGGCGACTAAATTCCCATTTGACCCACTGGCGATTGCAACCAACTCCTCGCTTTTGCGCAGCGGATCGAAAAAATCGACGATTTCTGCTTGAGAAAAATTCCGAAATCAACTCGAAGAAAAAGGCGGCGTCTTAAGAGCCGATCAGCGCCGAGGAAAAGGCGCCGTAACGACGGCGATCGCTATCGTAGATGTACGCAAAGAGTGAAGGTTCGCGTCGATTGCTTCAAATATATCCAAAGCTCTCCCAAATATCTTTTTGAAAATCAGAATAAAAAAACCTGGATCCCGGATGGGATTCAGGCTTTCACTGAAGTGATCAGCTTATTAGGCGTTCAAAGATGCTTTGAGAACTTTGGTAAAGCGGCACAGTTCGCTCCGGGCAAAGTGGCGAAATCATCGCCATCGCCAAACAGATTTGTCGCTTCGAGATTATGATATCAAAATGGAGGTAAGTTTAAAAGAGAAATAAAATTTTTGGAATCAAAAATAAGAAGTTCGCTTACAGGCAAAACCCTATCAGTTTTTAGTTATGTTGTCAATTACTTTAGTTTTTTCATTTTTCCAGAAATTCAACTTCTGCAATTATGTATGCTTCGCGGCCTAAGTTTGGACGAACAATCTCAAGAAACCTGCACTCCAGTTCTTGAGGCTCGTTTTTCCAGGCTGTGCTATGGAGTCTCTTGAGGAATCTAGAGACCATTGCCGGATTTATATAGCTATAAAACTATGTTTTATGTCTATGGTTTTAGTCATTGATTAAGCAGGTTAGTTTTCAGTCAGAGATAGTTTCCATTGGGGAAATTTCAATTAAGCGATATCTTCATTGAACGATAACCTTTCATTGGGCTATATCTTCATTGGGCTATATCCTCATTGAGCGATAGCTTCATAGATCAATAACTTTCATTGAACAATAGCCTTCTGCCGCCTCATAAAACTATATGTCGGGATTTCCAAGCGGTCCAAGGGCGCAGGTTGTTTTTCTTTACACGCTTCGAGAGGGCGCCTTTTACATGATAAAATAGGACGATTCCCCCCCTCTTATCCGGCAAGCCGCAACATTAGAACTTCAAGAGCGCTGAGGATTTTAGAGTAATAACTTTAAAATCCATCGAGACGCTTAAGCCTTCCAGCTTTTTCCGAATCCTCAAAAGTTGATGCCTGCCGATACAATCTTCCGCAACCGCCTTTACTAAAACAAAATCAATACATACTCATCTTCTCTCAGACTAGTTTTTTTTAGGCCTGATTTTCTTCGAGCCTTGATTCTACAGGTCTGTTTTTTCTTCGTGCCTGGTTTCTTCGAGTCTGGTTTCTTTTAGCCAGGAGAATATCCTCTCGACAAAAAATAAAGATCTCAAGGCTGGCAATTTCCTCAACAGCATGCTATAATGAAACTGTAAATTAAAATTCAACAGTATGTCATGAGCTTTACCATCAACATTCAAAAATATTTTCCCGTACAATTAAGCCGGAAGGTATCCCCCATGAAAAAGCTTCCACTTGACGCACAGACCTTCAGCGAAATAATGGAATCGGATCGACTCTACGTAGATAAGACCGAGTACATCCATCGCCTGATAACTGGCTATAATCAAGTTTTTCTTTCTAGACCCAGGCGATTCGGAAAAACCCTTCTCTTGGACACCATTAAAGAAATCTTCAGCGGTCGCCGGGATCTTTTCAGAGGGCTATATATAGAAAAGTCCACCGATTACGGCTTCCCCAAGCACCCGGTAATCAAGCTCGATATGAGCTACGCTGAATCCGAAACTGCTGAGCAGCTAAAAAGGTATATTAAAAGCAGCCTTTTAGAGATTGCCCATGATGAAGAGTTGGATATTTCAGAAGAATCTGATGAAGCAATTTTGATTTTTGTGCTCAAAAAGCTGACTAAGAAATATGGCGGAAAGAGGGTTGTTTTCCTCGTCGACGAGTGCGATGCTCCCGTCGCCAGAAACATCGGCCAATTACCGATGGCGGAGACGGAGGCGAATCGAGAAGTTCTACACGGTTTTTATGAATCATTAAAAAACTGCGACGAATACTTACGTTTCGTTTTTGTCACCGGGGTCACCCGATACGCTGTCGGTTCCAGCGACGGCGAATACAACATTTTGGTCGATATTTCGCTTTCCTCGAAGTTCTCCGGCATCTGCGGCTTTACATCGCAAGAGATTGACCAATATTTCGGAGACCGCATGCAGGAGACCCTGGAGGCTTTAGTGGAGAAAGGCGACCTTCCTCCTCATAGCGCACAAGAGGATCTCAAAAGGGAACTCATTGAGTGGTATGGCGGCTACAACTGGGGAAGCAAGCCTGAGGTGATTACTCATCAAGGTATTTATCCTCAGGAGATGAATCATCAGGTGATGAATCCTATTTCTATTCTTAATTTCTTTAAAAAGAAAGAATTCTCCGACTATTGGTTCCAGAGCGGTCTTCCAGCTAATCTGACGAAACTTATCCAGGCCAAACCATTGGATTACCTTGAGCCCAAGCTTGATGGTCACAATCTCTCAAGCATAACAAGTGTCGAGGTTTATGGACTGAAGAGCATATCTGCATTATTTCACAGCGGGTATTTGACCATTGATGAAATCACTCTGTTTCGCTCTAAGGACGGATTGACATTGCCGAATTATTCTTTTAAGTTTCCGAATTATGAGGTCGGCAAGCACTACAAAAGGCATTGTTTGGATTCGATTTTTACGACTATCGCCCATGAGTTAAAAAATTACTCCAAAAAACTTCTTTCGGCCTTCCTTGCGAAGGATCCCAAGGCAGCGAGTTTTATTTTTCAAGATATTCTAAG
>JAISZP010000174.1 GCA_031269135.1 Deltaproteobacteria bacterium
ATTCACATCGTCGGCTGCTGAATAAGCTGGAGATTTTGGACTAAATACGTTATTCGAAAATTGCAGCCGCGCCATCGTTGCGGAAGACGCAAAGCCTCTTGAATCGTCGGGGGATTTAAGGTCTTTAAAGAAGGCCTTAGGAGCATGATGTTTAGAAGCATGACGCTTAGGAGCATGAAGTTTAGACGCATGACGCTTAGGAGAATGGCCCAGCGGCGCGTAAGCCTGAACCCTGACGTTGCGGCGATGAAAAGCTCGGGGGTTTTGCTGCGTCGCTCCATACCGAGTTATCTTCGTATGCGGCATCACGCCTATAATGGTCAACGCTCAAGACGTCAAACGCATCAAAGGCGACAAGTCCGACATGGCCGACATATTACGGACCCGGCCTTGCGCCCGAAATGATCGCAGTCCTCAGCGTCAACGAAAGCCGTCGTCGAAGCTCAGCTTGTCTTTACGCTCCAGTCATTCTATATTGCGATGCCTGGCCGCCATCTTTTCAAAGCTTAGAACCGGGGTTTGATCGACTATGAGCATGACGGCCATATCAAAGAGAATAAAGAGGCATTGCTCAAATAAGTTGCCCATCGGCTGGATGGACGCAACGACATCGTCAACCCCTCTGTAGACTGAAGCCGGAAGAAAC
Organism: Deltaproteobacteria bacterium; assembly: GCA_031269135.1. Lineage (GTDB taxonomy): Bacteria > Desulfobacterota > Desulfarculia > Adiutricales > Adiutricaceae > JAISZP01. The sequence continues at coordinate 647 of JAISZP010000174.1, forward strand.
AATACCTGGTCCGCCAAATTTTTTGCCGTATGGCCGCTTGGAGAGCCGGTCACTACGCACAAATAGGCGCCATGTTCTTTGGCTCTCTCGCAGACGTAATTGATATGGCCAATTTGACCGTCGCCCAAGGTCGCGACTAAAAGGTCGCCCTTCCGAAAACCTGGGGTCGTGTCGTCCCATATCCAGTAAGATTCTTTGCCCATATGCATCAAGCGCATAGCCAGCGCTTTGGTGGCCAAACCTTCGCGACCGACTCCGATCGAAAAGATGCGGTCGTGTTTTTTCAATAGTTCGATAAAAGCTCGAAAATTGTTCTCATCGAGCCTTTCAAAAACCGCTTCGTGTTCCTTTAGGATCGCTTGAGATAAGCTCTTGAAATCCATCGGTTCCCTCTCTTTAAGCGTCAAAGCCTTGACGAAGAATATCCAGGCTCTTTTTTATCCTCTCGCCGACCTCGTCATCAGGACTCTCAAAGGCCGGGACCACCTCCAGATAGGAGCCGACATCGCCTAACGAGGCCTTTTCGGTGGCGTCTTTAATCATCTTAGGAGTCAAAATGCCTTCCACCGTAAAATCCCAATGTCTGTCCAACAGGCCGTCCGTCTGCTGGAGATGTATCGAACCCACGTACGGACCGCATTTGGAAAACCACAAGTCGATGTCGGCCTCAGGACCCAATAAGGGCTTATAGAGGGCATGCCCCCAGTCGATCAGCAGCTTGAACTCGATGTCCGCATCCTTAAGATCTTCCATAAGCTTGACTGAAGCTTGCGGACTATGCGGAAATTCGGTGACGAGAGGAGTGGCTTCGATATGAATTTGCTCCAAAGATTTTTCCTTGCCGTAACTAGCCAATTGTTTGAGCAAACCAAGCATTTCGGCGTAAAGCTCAGAGCGCCGGACGGGATCGTTCGCGTCGCGGTTGGACATGCCGCCCACCGGAGTGCCCATCACTTTCGACCCCAAGGCTAAGGTCATATCCACCGCCCGTTTGAAAAATATCAGGGCCGCCTCGCGTCCCTCGGCGAAGGGAGAAAGAAACTGCGGGTAGGTGTAGGAGGCCAAACCTCCGAATACGGAATCGATGCTGACGCCTTTTTCGGCGAACGCTTCTTTGTAACGCTTGGCCAGTCCATCTCTGATGAACTCCGGCCACCACGGATCCAAAAGGTCGAAGGTGAACTGCACGTTTTTGACCCCGAATCGATCCGACACCATAGAAGCCAAAACATCAGGCTCCAACCACCGCTTGACGGCGAACGACAAATTCAAACCCAATATCATAAGCTACTCAGCCTCCATTTTTTCTTTTTTGACTTCAACGTCGATTTTGATTTTACGCTGTTTTCTCTCCCTCAGAATGGCCGAAATCGAGCCGAAGGAGATGGCCGCCACCACCACGAAACCGCTGACCGCCGACTGCCAATATACGTTGACGCCCAATAAGACGATCATGTTTTGGATGACGCTGATTATGGCGGCGCCTATGAGAGCGCCGGCCGGGTTGCCGATGCCGCCCGTCAAGGCCACCCCGCCTATCACGGAGGCGGCTATGGAGTTCATGGGCCAATTTTCGCCGATCGACGACTGGGAGGAACCGAGCCTGGCCACATACAAAATGCCTGCTAATGAAGCGATCAGGCCCATAATGGCGTAGTTTAAGATGCGGATGCGATCGACTTTGATGCCGAGGATTCTGGCCGCCTCTTTGCTGTTGCCGATGGCGTAGATATAGCGGCCTGTCTTGGTTTTTTTCGTCAAAAACAGCACCGCCGTCAAAACCAAAAGGGTGAAGACGAAAGGAATCGGCAAAGGGCCTAAATTGCCTTTGCCTAAAAAGTGGATGACGTCAGGGATATTGGTCACCGCTTTTCCTTTGGTCAAAACCAAAGTCACCCCGCCATAGACGCCGGCCATGCCGATGGTGACGACCATGGAGTTAAGGCGAAGCTTGGTTATGATCAGCCCGTTGATCGAGCCGAGCGCCACTCCCAAAGCCAAGGCCAAGGCCAAGGAAAGATAAGGGTTCAGACCGGCGGTGACCATAAGCATGCCGGCTATGACCCCGCACAGAGAGGCGATTTTGCCGACGCTTAGATCGAGTTCGCCTATCAGCAGCAGCAAAGCCTGACCGATGCCGATCATTCCGATGAACGCCAAATCTCTTATCAAGGCTTTTAGGTTATACTCATCTATAAAATAAGGCGACGAGACGGAGGCCAAAATGACCATGATCAAAAGCACCGCTCCGATGGCCGTCATGTTGCTTCGCCTAAAAGCGTTGATTATCGCCCTCCCCGGGCCTACTGAATCTTTCGCCATCTATCCCCCGAATTCATGTTTTTTCTTGCCGAGTCTTTAACTCCGATGACGGCCCTGAGTATTTCGTCTTTATCGGCCTGAGCTTCGAACTCGGCGGCTTGTCTGCCGTCGTAGAGCACCAAAAGACGGTTTGAGCACCTTCTGACTTCTTCTAGTTCGGAGGAAATCAAAATTATGCCGATGTCTTTTTCCTCGGCCAATTTTCTCATCATGCGGTAGATCTCGGTCTTGGTCCCGACGTCTATGCCTTTGGTCGGTTCGTCGAAAACCAACACTTTAGGTCGGCAAATCATCGCCCGTCCTATGATGACCTTCTGCTGATTGCCCCCGCTTAAAAACTGGATGGCTTTCTGAGAATCAGGCGTCTTGACGTCATAGGCGGCGATCACCTCGTCGGCCAAAGCGTTTTCTTTTGCTGGGGATATGCCGAAGATGGAGCTTATCCGATCCAAAACAGAGATCGAGACGTTTTCTCGAATGCTCAGTTGGGGAAGTATCCCGTATTTTTTGCGTTCTTCCGGCAGGTAAATCAAGCCTTGACTTACGGAATGGCTGGTATCGCCAAGCTTATGCGGAATTCCTCGGAGCTTCACCGTCCCTGAATAAACGGCGAGATGGCCGAAAATGGCCTGCATCAGTTCCGTTCTTCCCGCCCCGACCAAACCATAAAAACCTAAGATCTCTCCTGCTCTCAGAGTAAAGCTGACGTCGGTGAAGCGCGCCCCGGTCAAATGCTCCACTTCCAGAAGTTTCTCTCCCGGAGCGCGGCGGGCGAAGAAAACCTCGTTTTGATCGATCGTCCTGCCGGTCATCTGGGTTATCACCGAAGCCGAATCCATCTGGTCTATCCGAGAGTGGCTCACCATTTCGCCGTTTCGCATTATGGTAATCTCATCGCCTAAGCCGAACACTTCTTCAAGCTTGTGGGAGATGAATATGACCGCCTTGTCGTCGGCTTTGATGCGCTTGATGATGTTGAACAGGACCGCGGAATCGTCGGTGGTCAAGCTGGTGGTTGGCTCATCCAGCATGAGCGCTTCATAATCTTCATTGACGGTGGCTCTGGCGACTTGCAGAAGCTGCTGAGAGGAAATCGGTATGTCTTTGACCAACTGATCCGGAGCGACTTTTATGCCGAACTTTTCCAGAAACGGCCAAGCCTTGTCCTGAATTTTTCTTTGACTTATCAATCCCTTGAAATAAGACTGAGTATAGGGCAAAAACAGATTTTCAGCCACCGACATGTTGGGAAACAGGTCTATCTCCTGAGGCACGTAGGCCACCTTTTTAAAGATGGCCGAACCAGGCGGCCCGCACTTTCGGCCGCCGATGAATATCTCCCCGTCGTCCGGCTGGTAGACGCCTGTAAGGCATTTGATCAAAGTGCTCTTGCCCGCGCCGTTTTCTCCGACGATGCAGTGTATGCGTCCCGACTCGAAGGCGATGTCGACCGAATCGAGAGCGACTACCCCGGGAAAGAGTTTTGTGATGTTTCGCGCCTCCAGCGCCGTCATGCCGACCCTCTATGCCGTCTCAGGCTGCGGGCCGCGCGGGCTTAAGAGCTCCCGCGCGACCGGATGAATAAACAAGCTTTTACTCGCTGACCAACTTAATCCATTCATCGATGTTTGAAGCGTCGATATAAGCGATGCCCGTGTCGACGATCTTTGGGATTTCCATGCCGATGGAAGCCTGCCAAAGCATTAAGATCGCCATGGAACCCTGCATCTGCGGGATGGTGGAGGAAGTGGCGGTGATGGTGCCGCTCTTGACGTACTGAAGAATCTCGATGAGGTTGTCCATGGAAACGAACTTGACTTTTCCGGCCTTGCCGGCTTCTTCGATCGCCGCCGCCAGGCCTGAACCGGTGGCGTCGCAGTTCAAGTATCCGGCTAGTTCGGGGTTGGCGGCCATTACGGCTGCAGCCTGAGTCTGGGCTTCTTCGATGCTGTCGTTGTCGATGCCGCCGTCGATGACCTCAATGTTCGGGTATTTCGCCAAAGCGGCCAAGTGGGCTTGATAGCGTTCGACGTGGTTGGGAGCGGTGGGGACGCCCTGCATGACGGCGACTTGACCCTTCTCGCCGATCAGTTTAGCCAAGGTGTCGGCAGCCAAGCGAGCCTGCTCGGCGAAGTCGTTGCCGACGCTGGTCAAGTTGGAGCCTTCAGGAGCGGGAGCGTCGAAGAGGATGACCGGTATTCCTATTTTTTGAATCTCCTCGATGACGGCTTTGTTTCCGTCGTAATCCAGCGGGTCGAGGGCTATGCCGGCCGGCCTGGTGGCGGCGGCCTGTTCTAAAACGGTGTTCTGCTCAGTGACGTCAGCCGTCTGAGGGGCGCGGTAGTCGATCTTCACTTCAATGCCCAACTGCTTGGACAGGGCGTCAGCCTGCAGCTGGGCGCCTTTATTGACCTCATCGAACCACGCATGAACTACTTTCGGGACGATGACGAAAGTCAACGGACCCTTGTCCTGAGCGGATGAGGCGATCGGCATGGCCAACACCAACAGAGCGCATAGAGCCAAACATACGAATAAACAAACTTTCTTCATTTTTTCCTCCACAGAAAATGGAAATGTGTCTCTCGCCGATTGAGTGAAAAACCGCGTAACAGCTGCGGGAGTCAGCTTGATACGCTTGGGCGCCATGAAGCCTGCCGAACGAGAGTCGCCGTTCGGCGGCCGTCGAATAAAATGGCTTTCCCTGTCATATAAAAAAATGCTCGCGATGAAATCGCCAAGAGCGTTGGACGTGACCTTAACGCGCCGACTTAGAGCCGGCAGATTTAATTTTGCTCGAATATAGAGTAGATTTATGAAGACTGTTTGAAAAAATCTCACCTGAACAGTAAGCTTTATGCTGGGATTAATGATTGAGAGCCATAGCCGAAATATACGCCCAAAAGCTATTGACCAAGATTTATGGTCCAAGAGCTATAGACCAAAAACTATAGCTTAAGAACCATAGTCTA
>JAISZP010000224.1 GCA_031269135.1 Deltaproteobacteria bacterium
TCGCTATCTAAAGCGTCAGCGGCGCTTAAAGGAGGTTTTGATTTTAGTTTTGTCGTTTACGAAAAAAATATGCGGTTTTTATCGACAAAACCCAAAGCGACTCGTCGTATTAAGCTTGGCGATTGAAAAGTCTTTAATTTTAAAATCAAACTAAAGGCAAGAAATATCTTAAATCAAAAGGCATGTCGGTCAGGAGCTTGTTCGGCGCCTCGGTCAAGAAATTGTGTTTGGTTGAGAGCTTGTTTGGTTAAGAACTTTCTCGGTTAAGAACTTGCGTGGTTAAGATTTTGCTCGGTTAAGAATTTGTTTGATCGTCATCTTCGTCAGATTCCCCGTCTTGGGGGGCGCCGCTTTCATCCGAAGATTCATTGTCGTCAGGAGGCTCAGTCTCACCCGGAACTTCTGCATCATCTTGAGTTTCGCCGTCCTTGGGAGCATCGGTCTCATCCGAGGCTTTAGCGTCATCTTGAGTTTCAGCGTCCTTGGACTTGCCAGCCGACTTATCGGTTTTAGGCTTGCTTTTTTTGGTTTTACGTTTGGGATCGGAAGCGGCTTTGCCGGAAAATTTCGCTTCGCTTCCAGGCTTTGGAACTTCCAGCCCTTCGGCCGCAATGGCGTCTTTACAGACTTCAATGACTTCAAAAGCGTCTAAGGTCTCCTTTTCCAACAGCAAATCGCTTAAGGCCTTTAAGGTGTCCATATGGGCGCCTATCAACCTGGAAGCGGTTTTATGGGCCTCGTTGACCAAAGAATTGACCTCGGCGTCGATGCGCTGGGCGGTATCCTCGGAGTAATCCCGGTGCTGGGCGATCTCCCGGCCCAAGAAGATCTGCTCTTCTTGTTTTCCGTAACTGAGCGGTCCCAAGGTTTCGCTCATGCCGTAACGACAAACCATATTACGGGCCAAGCTGGTCGCCCGCTCTATATCGTTGGAGGCCCCAGTGGTCATCTGATGGAGAGCCAGTTCTTCAGCCACTCTGCCGCTCATCAAGACGGCCAAACGAGCCTTGAAATATTCACGGCTGTAGGTGTATTTGTCGCCCGCAGGAAGATGCTGAGTCACGCCCAAGGCATGGCCGCGAGGGATGATGGAGACCTTGTGGATAGGATCCGATCCCGGCAGCAAGAGTCCGACTAAAGTGTGACCCGCCTCATGCCAAGCCGTGGTTTTCTTTTCTTCTTCGCTCATGATCATGCTTTTGCGTTCGACGCCCATCATGATCTTGTCGCGGGCGGCTTCCAGCTCTGCGCCGTCGACCTGCTCCTTATTGTTTCTGGCGGCCAACAAGGCCGCCTCATTTATGAGGTTTTCCAAATCAGCCCCTGAAAAGCCCGGAGTCCCTCTGGCGATGACCTCTAAGCTCACTTCCGAGGCTAAAGGCACCTTTTTGCTGTGAACCACAAGGATCTGCTCACGGCCCTTGACGTCCGGCACCGGGACCACCACCTCGCGATCGAACCTGCCAGGCCTCAAAAGAGCCGGGTCCAAAACGTCGGGACGGTTGGTGGCCGCGATGACGATTAAAGCCTCATTGGGTTCGAAGCCGTCCATCTCCACCAGCAGCTGATTCAAAGTCTGTTCTCTTTCGTCGTGTCCGCCGCCCAAGCCGGCGCCGCGGTGGCGTCCTACGGCGTCTATCTCATCGATAAAAAGGATGCAGGGCGAATTTTTCTTGGCTTGCCCGAACATATCCCTAACTCTTGAAGCGCCGACGCCGACGAACATCTCCACAAAATCCGAGCCGCTTATGGAAAAGAAAGGCACCCCGGCCTCGCCGGCTATCGCCCTGGCCAAAAGGGTCTTACCTGTGCCTGGAGCTCCCATCAGAAGCACGCCTTTGGGTATGCGGGCCCCTAATTTGAGAAATTTGTTAGGCTCCTTTAAAAAATCGATAATCTCCTCAAGTTCGTTTTTAGCTTCGTCGATTCCGGCGACGTCGGCGAAGGTGACCTTTCTCTGGTCTTCAGAGAGCATCTTCGCCCGGCTCTTGGCGAAGGTCATAGCTTTCCCGCCGCCCTGCATCTGACGCATCACCAGCATCCAGACCGCCACCAATATGACCACTTGAACCAGGCCGCCTATAAAGGTGTACCAAAAAGTCGAAGGGGGAGGAGCGACGGAAACGGTGACGTTAGAGGAACGCAGCAGGGGCAACAGTTCTTCGTCATAGGGCATGAAGGCCGTCCATTTTGTGGCGCTGCCCTGAAGAATGACCGTTATTTCCTGGTTGGTCAAAAGAGCTTCTCTAACTTCTCCATTCTTTATGGCCGTCCATATCTCTGAATAGCTCTTACGGGTCTGACTGTCGATTGGTTTGAAATAGTTGTACAAACCCAACGTGATGATGACGATCACCGCCCATAAAAGAAGGTTGCGAGAAAAATTATTCAAATGGAATGTCCCCCATTATCTCCGAAAATGCTCAGAAAAACTTTAAGTCAGCCAGTGGAAATTTTTCGATTACGCCGTTTGTCGAAAACGTTGACCACATCGAAACGTCATGCATCGCGCTGCATGGATGCAGCATCTGATGCGGCGCCGCTGAAATTGACGAAACATGTCGGATGTCGTCATAGCTAAGCGGCAGAAAAAATTTTGAGGCCGATTGGCCCCGAAAAAAACGGTTCGTCTGTTAGTCCGCTTATACGATAATACAGAATATTTTTCAACTAAAAAATAGCCTTGAATTAAAGCTGTCGAAATAGCGAAAGCTGTTAAAATAGCGAACACAAGGA
>JAISZP010000230.1 GCA_031269135.1 Deltaproteobacteria bacterium
GCCTATGCTGGTTTATCCCGGACGCCTTGCTTACGAAACCTTGCTTACGAAACCTTGTCTATGACGCTTTATCTATGACGCCTTGCTTATTAAACCTTGCCTATGAAGTCTGTCTATGATGTTTTATCTATGACGCCTTGCTTTCGAAACCTTAGCGATGACGCTTTGTCTATAACACATCATCTATGACGCCTTGCTTATGAAACATTATCTATGAAACCCGCAGCCGACGCGTATTATCCGGTCGCCATAAATATCCCCAAGTCCATTTCCGGGCCGTCGCGGCCCGGAAATGGACTTGTTCTCTCAAGCTTAATCTCTCTTTAGGGCTGAAGGCTGTCGCTTTGATCTTTTTCTGCGGCGAGTTTAACCTCTTTCCGAAGATCCGGAGCACTTATCGAAGCGTCTTTCATCGTTGCAAGATCGCAAGCCTTTAATGCATCGTCGACTTCTTTTTTGATCGACGCCGGGACAGCTTTTAAGTCCGACAATTGCTTGGCAAGTTTTTCCTTCTCCATGACGGCTAAATTATCTTCCACAACTTTAGTGAAATCCGCTTTTAGCTTCATCAGAAAGCTGTAAAACTTGGCGATCAATCTCATCACGCTGGGCAGTTTCTCCGGCCCCAACAACACCAGCGTCACCACAGCGATTACGGTCACTTCCGCCCAGTTCAAACCAAACACAGCCGCTCCTAAACCTTTGGTTCCCCGCTTTCCGGCGAGGTAGTCGCTTTAGTCTCTTTTCCTTCGGCATTTTCTTCTTGACCAGATACCGACTTGCGGAAGTTGCTCAGCCCTCGGCCCAGACCTCTGCCTAACTCCGGCAGGCGCTTGCCGCCGAAGATGATAAGCACGACCAGTAAAATAATCAGCAGCTCTTTATAACCTACCATTGTCAGCTCCTTATGTTGAAATGCAGCGACCTGCTTCTTTAGTATGGATAAAAACTAAATAAGTCAAGCCTCTCAGTTGGCTGTTTTAGTCTTTAATGATCTTATTGCGCCATGAAATTATTTGATGCATATCGACGATGGCGATGCTAAACAAAATAATCATCCAAGACTTCATTTAAAAACTATATAGCAATTTTTTATCAATAATAGATTCTATTTAGAAGCATTAGGCCCAAATTTATCCCCTAAAGCATTTATTTCGTTAAGACCGATTAAATCATTAAACTCGGTGAAGGTCACCATTTTATCCATCATATTTTTTGTCGTGCCTTCTTTTTTCAACGTGTTCATAAGATCTAGGACGGCTTTAGTCGTCAAATAGGTTGAAGCAGTCGGATAAATGACGAGATCGAACCCGAGGGCTTCCAACTGGTCGTTGGGCAGCAGCGGGGTTCGTCCGCCTTCGACCATGTTGGCCATGGTCAGGCTCTCGGTGATGGTTTGGTTGAGGATCTTCATTTCTCCTTCAGATTCCGGAGATTCAAGGAAAATAATGTCGGCCCCGGCTTGCTGATAAGCCAAGGACCTATCCAGAGCTTCTTCGAAGCCTCTAGCCGTGCGGGCGTCGGTGCGGGCTATGATCATGAAGTCCGGGTCGAAACGAGCGTCGACGGCGGCTTTGATTTTACCGACCATCTCTTGCTTAGACACTATCTCGCGGCCGAGCATATGACCGCAGCGCTTCGGCGAAACTTGGTCTTCAAGCTGAATGGCCGCCACCCCCGCTCTCTGATAAGCCTTGACTGTGCGGACGACGTTGACGGCATTGCCGAATCCCGTATCGGCATCGGCTATGACAGGCAAAGTCGTCGCTTCGACCATGTTGGCGGCCCGGGCCAGCATCTCCGAAAAACAGATTAGACCGACATCCGGTCGCCCAAGATGGCTGGCGGCCTGACCGTAGCCGGTCATATAAATGGCCTCAAAGCCGGTTTTCTCTATTATCCTGGCGGTTAAGACGTCATGAGCCCCAGGAGCGATCACCAATTTTTTTCGTTTGAAAAGTTCACGTAAAATCTTAGTCGAGGTCATTATTCCTCCATTTTCAAGTATTGTTTCACGAAATTTAAAGTCTGATTAGGATGGATTTTTCCTAAAAGTCCGACGGAATATAAAATATAATCATAGTCTAGGCGAAATTTCGGCTCTTGAGGAAAGAGAAAGTAACCTCGGTTTTGCAAAACGTCGCGCAGGAGTCCGAGGCCTTCGGCCTCAGGGCGGGAGGCGAAGAAACCGCCTACGCCCACCACCCATTTTACGGAACGTAGATCCCGCCCCACCGGGCTGCCTGGAGGCAGTCCCAAGATGGGATTGTATTGGGTGAGCCAATAGCCGCTATGGCGTTTCAAGGCCGTCTCCAAAGCGGCGGCGGCTAAGGCGGCGTCAATTTCTTCTTCCCAGGCTCCGTCGGCCAGATGGGCGGCGTCTTTTTCCAAAGCGGAGACGTAGAAGGCGAGTCTCTCTATTTCCTCTCTTGAAGCCGAGCCTGTCGATTGAGCGCCGATCAGCTTGTTCCGCCAAGCCAAAAGGCCTTGAGCGCCTACGGCTTCCACGATGCCTGAGGCGGAAACCCTCAATCCCAAGTTGCCTTCCACCGTGCGGAAGACGGCCTGTTTGTCGTTGTTGATTACTAGTCCCCGTTCTTCGGATCTCAAATCGTTTAGTTCCGGAATGACCGAGTGGACGTCGGTGGTCGCTCCGCCAAGATCCACGATAAGCACTCCGCCGACGCCTTTTTGTTCATGGGTTCCTAGGGCCATCAGTTCGGCGCTCATGAGAATGGCCGCTGGGGTGGGAATGACTTGCCCGCCGTCGACTAAGGCGGTCAATTCGGCGAGTCCCGGAGCCAAGGTGATCTGCCGAATGAATTCCTTATGGATGGCCTCCCTGGCCGGTCCTACCCGCAACTCATGTATGGTCGGCATTACATTGCCCACCCTGGTGCAATTCAGGCCATGGGCGCGCAAAAGTTCGGCGGCTTGAGGTTGAGCGACCACATTGCCGGCCAAGATGATTTGCGCCTTTAACCCAGCCCGAGCGATGACGGCGGCGTTTTCCAATAGAGAGTCGCCGTCGCCCCCATCGGTCCCCCCGGCCAGAAGAATTATATCCGGCCTTATTTCCCTTAAAACTTCCAATCGGTATTCTAAAGGTTCGTCATGGGAGACGACTTCCAGCACCCTGGCGCCGGCGTTCATGGCCACTTCCTTGGCCGCTTTGGCTGTGACGGTGGGCATGTAGCCCATGGCCACCATCCGCAGGCCCCCTGCCGCGCTTGAGGAGGCCAGGACCCAAGATTTGGAAGGGGTGGAAGAGGCGTGAGGGTATTTGCGGTCAAGGTCGCTTCTAGCTTCGGCCAAACCTCGGGTGATGTCGTCAAGAGTGGTTTCGTATTGGGAACGACCGCAAAATTCCCATGATTCTCCGGCAAAATTAAAAGCGGATAATTTGCTGTAGGTGCTGCCTACGTCATATACAAAATATTTTTCCGACATATTTAATTTTTTACTCTTGGACGTCGTTTCATTGGATGCCGTTTCCTGGATATCTATTCATTGGATATCTGTTTTTGGATATCCGTTCTTGGATATCTATTATTGGACATCGTCGCGACCGAAAAACGATTCGAATGATCAAGAGGCGAGGGCGATGAAATAGGAATGCGCCTTGGAAATTGCCGTGCCAGGGCGAGTTTCGCTCTCGCGGCGCAGCAGGATTTTTTCAAATATTTCAGGCGATGCGCTATCCTTATGTAATGGGCTATCCTTAGGTGATCACTGTCCTTAGCAATACGCCGCCCTTAGGATGACTGTCTTGTTTTGCGGCGTTTTGATTTTCGTCGTCTCTGGCCGCTAAACTCTGACCAGCACTCGTCCTTCCATGATGCGTCTGGCGGTGCGAGGGAAAGCCGCCCTTTTGACCTGCTGGTCTATGACGGTCGCTTCAACCCCTAGGATTCCGCAAGGATGGCCTATGTTCACCAAATCGCCCCAATCGGAACGCATGGAGCGCACTTCGGCCACCACCGTGCCGGGGATGCTGGCCGCCACTCCGGTGCAGACCGAGCCTGTGCCGGCGTAGGTTTTGTGTAAAACCTGCATGAACATGTTTCTGGCGACGAAAGAGACGGAGTCGGCTTTGATGACGGCGCCGGTGCTGTAAGAATAGTAGTCTGAAGGAGGGCTGACCACCGCAAGCATCGGGAAAGCGGGATTTTTCGCCAAAGCTTCCTGGGGAGACGCGGACAGCCCCATGGCCACGGCGGCGGCGCCTCGGATAGCCTCAAGCTTGTCAAGGAGCGCTTTATCGCCGTCGAATTCTTTGGGTCCTTCAGTCCCTTTAAGGCCGAGATCCCGAGCTTTGACGAAGACCATGGCGTTGGCGCAATCGACCATAGAAACCTCGAACTTTCCCGCCTCGGTCTCCAAAATTTCTCTGACTTGGCCGCTCGGCAACAGTTTGCCGGTTGCCGAGCCTTTAGTGTCCGCGAAATCAAGCATGATTTTGGCGCCGGTCCCCGGCACGCCGTCGATGACGCAGTCCCCATAAACCTCGGCTAACCCGTCCTTTACGGGAACTTCGGCCACAATCAATTTGCCGGTGTTGGTGTTGTGGATTCTCACGACAGTAATGGGCTCGACGGCCCTCACCAAGCCTTCGTCTATGGCGAAAGGTCCGACCCCGGAGGAAATATTGCCGCAATTTCCCGAATAATCGATGACCGGCGCCTTATAGCCGACCTGCCCGAAGGTGTAGTCCACATCGGCGTCCGGTCGGGAAGGCGGGCCGATTATAGCCAGCTTGCTGGTCAAGGGATCGGCCCCGCCGAGGCCGTCTATTTGTCGGATGTCGGGACTGCCGAAAATCGCTAAGATGGTCTTATCCCGCTGAGAACTGTCCGTCGGCAGGTGATTGGCTTTGATATAGATGCCTTTGCTGGTGCCGCCGCGGGCTATGACGCAGGGAACGCTTCTTTGTCGAGTCATTTTGCTGCTCCAATACATTGTTTAGCCTCTAAGGCGTTTTCAATCCAATTGAGAAATTCTTTTTCTTCGGTGCCGGGGCCGAAAAAAGCCTCTACTCCGAGAAAGCCCGGGCCTTGAGTCCTGATCTTATCCTCGAAGAAAGAATGTTCCTCCTCTTTTTCGGAGATGCGTCCCCCGGCCACGACGATGATCTTGTCGCGGAGTCCCAGTTCGGTCAGGCGTTGACCGACTCGCGGAAACAGCGCTTGGCCCAGGCCAAGAAGATTGCTGACGCCGATTAGATCGGCTTTGCTTTCCGCCGCCACTTCAGCCACCGTCTCGGGCAAGTTCATGCCTCTCAAAAAGACGACTTCAAAGCCGGCTTTCTCCAGATTTTGCCTGGCCCAATTCACCCCTGAGACATGGGCGTCGGCGCCCACGGTCGCGAGAACGATTTTCTGCTTTCTGGTGGGAAGTTTGGATAAAACCGGTTTGGCGTCGGTGGTGGTGAAAGCGCATTTGGCCGGGTTCAGGCCAAGCGGCGAGTACCCGTCGAGGTATCGACGGATTGCGTCGGGGTCGCGATGGGTCTGCACGTGACGTTTCAGATCCCAGCCCCCGGCCTTGGGAGCGTCCATTAGTCCGCTTTTGCCGCCGGTGACTATTTTTTCGATCAGCGTTTCAACCTCATAACGGCGCCAGAATTTTTCATTGATTTCATTGGGCGCCGGAGTGTAGTTGAGTCCCAGAACCTTTTCCAGCACCTCCATCGATTCACGAAGAATTTCTTCTTTTCGCTCGTCGATGTAAGGATCGTTTATGGATACTTTATAAGTGTGAGCGAACACATCCTGGGCCGCCCAAATGGACTTGCCCATCGAAGCGCCGGTCGGGATGCCGACCGATTCCGCCGCCTTGGGGCGGAAGAAATCAGCCCCTCCAAGTTTGGCGATGATGGCCATTCGGGCGAAATGGGCCGCTTCCGCGATGAGATCCTTGGGAGGACTTTGAAAGGTTTCGGGAACCACTATCAGCGAGCCGCTCCAGATGGTCTCCTTGAAGGCCTGCATGAGGGCCAAGTCGGCCAACAGATTGATCCCGGCGACGTTCATCTGGATCGCCCCGAGTTCTCGAGGCAGACCGGATATGATGGCCAATCCTTCGGCTAGAAGGCACATGGCCAAAGCCATGCCGTCCGTGCCGTCGATATTGTTGAGGTGTTTATGCGATTCGATTTGAACGAACATATTGTTGTCGGCGCAAATTTCCAAAGCTTTATATCCGTTCAGCACTTTTGTGTGATAATTATGAATGCCTCTGCCGCCGAAATGGACATGAATCACTGGGCCGATGTCCGTCCCGTCGAAGCCGGCGATAAGAGCGTTTAGAATGGAAAGGTGCGGCGTGTCGCCGGTGGCGTTGATTCTCATCGGATGGCGAACTCCGGCGCCTATCTCCACGAGCCGCCTTTCCCCGATTGGAGTGATTCCTCCCTTTCCCCTGGATTGTTCGATCAGCTCGAAGCCTTCCAGAGGATCGATATGACGAGTGGCTTCGGCATGGACGAAGTGAAAAATGTCCAAACCTAAGTTTTCTGCGACCGCGTACATGTCCAAGGCTTCTTTATAAGTTTCTTCCGCCGTGTTGCGACCGAGAATGGGGTTCATTATGGGGATGGAAGTAGCCTTGGCCTTTTTGGACAGTTCATAAATCCTGTAGCCGCCGCGTTCGACTCCGGCCACCACCCTGGGGTAAGGTCCGGGCAGTCCGTTTATCGAGCCATCGGGGCCGACGGAGGGCATCGGAACTCCGAAAGCTTTTTCGTAAGCCCGTAAAGATTCATTGTCTTGAAGAATTATTTTTTGGGTTTTTTCCTGCATTGAGGCCTCTCTTTTTTAGCCGTCGACCAAGACGACGCCTAGTCGCCGAGCCGCTTGCACAGCTTCTTCCAAGCTAGGAGCGGCTTCCGACAAGACTAAGCGGCCGCCTCCACGATTTAAGGCGGCCACCATGGAATTCCCGGCGGAGGCGGTCAGGCTCACTTTTTGCAATTGATGCTCCTGCGCCTCTAGAATTTCGACTTCGACGCCGTCTTTTTTTACTTTATCGATGACTTCCAAGTAAAGCCGAGCGTCGTCGGTGGCTGCGCCGTAAACTCCACTCATCAAAATGGCGGGGATATTGATGGCCCGCCTGGCGAACAGCTCGGGGTAAAGCTCGATGACGATTTTGCTGATCTTTCCCTTGGCCAAGGCATGGGCTATGCGGGCGGCGTTGGCTGGAGAGCCGACGGCTTGGCTGCTGCCGCCTACTACAGCCTCGCCGAAAGGTTTTATTATGCTGTTCGCTTTGGCGGCTATGGCTCTGGCTTCAAGCAGTCCCTGGGCGGTTGTTTGTAGGCGGCGCTTTTCGTCATCGATTTTCACCTGCTCGGAGATGAAGGTTTCGACTTGCTGGTTGATCTTGAAAAAGGGTTCCATATATTTGATCACCACTGGAACCACTTGCTGGGCGGAAACGGGGTGAACGGCCGCAGCCATGGCGAACATCAGATCGACCGGCACATTGACCGGCAGATTCGAGTGTCGGCTCACATAGGCGGAAAGCCAGCCTATCATGACCGCTCCGCCGATATGAGTCGCGCATAAACCTGGGACCATCACTCGGGGAGTGCAGGGCACGCCGATGGTGGGCGAGATGGCCAAAACCACGGCTCGTTCGGTCTGGCTGGGGGTGCATCCGAATATTTCGCTGAATGCCGCAGCCGCCGCCGCCGCTCCTGCCCCAAAGCCCTCCAAGTTGCAGCCGGTGGTGGTTTTGGCCACCCGGTAAAGGACCGCGATTTTGAGCATGGAGGCCAAAGCCCGATTGACTAGTTCCATGTCCTCGACCTGCTCCTTCAGAGCTTGAGCCAAACCGGTCAAAGAACAGGAATCGCCCGTTCCGGCGCAAGGGCGCAGACCCACGCAGTGATTGCCGACCTGGGTTGCGAAGGTGTATTTGACGGATTTTTCCAAAAGAGGCGCCCCAGTAAGAGGCGGGACGCCAGGTCGGCTCAGTTCGCTGGCCATCCGTCCAAACAGGAAACTGGCCCCATCGGCCTCCAAACCCTTGTTCAAGGCGGAAAGATTGTGGCTGAATTCTTGCCATATGGCCTGGCCGACTTGGCTTTCAGTCAGCTTCGAGGTCCTGGAAGCTTCCAAAATGGCCATTTCCCCGGGGCTGCGCCCAGACTTCTCAGCCAATAGGCAAATGTCCCCGAACGTCAGCTCGCCCCACTTGAGTCCTTGCTCATCGAGCAACGCGTCGATATCTTTCATGATTGCGTCCTGACTTTTGTCTTAGCCGCCTCTTCATACAATTTAACGACCGAGGAAATGTCTTCTCTCCCCAGGTCCTTGGCCCGAGCGACTTCGAATATTTGTTGGGCCTGATTTCCCATCGGCAGAGGCACGGTCAGATTTTTCGCGGCATTGACGGCTAATTCCAAATCTTTATATTGCAGATCTACGGCGAACCCAGGCGCAAACTTGCCTGGAAAAATGAATTTTTCGGCTTTGGCGGTTAAAGCATAACTGGCTCCTGAACTTTGGGCGATGGTATCCAGCATGATTTTTGGGTTTAGACCTAATTTACGCCCTAACGTCAGAGCTTCGGCCGCCGCCGCCATATTTATTCCCAACAGCAGATTATTGACCAATTTCATCGCTTGGCCTTGGCCGTTGTCGCCGACATGGATGATTTTTTTCCCTAATTGCTTAAGGATGATCATCGCTTTGTCGAGGTCCTCGGCTCGGCCTCCAACCATGATGGTCAAAGCGCCATTGGCGGCGCCCGCTGTTCCGCCCGAGACGGGGGCGTCGAGCATCGAAGCTCCTTTCGCTTCGACAGCTTCGGCTAACCGGCGGCTCAGGTGAGGTTCGACCGAACTGAAATCGATCAACAAAGTTCCGGGACGCATGGTTGAAAGAATGCCGTTTTTCCCGGTCGCCACTTCCATTAAAATGGCCGAATTAGGTAGGCTGGAACAAATAATTTCAGCTTCGCAGGCGATTTGGGCCGGATTATCCTTGGCGACGGACCCAAGCGAGACCATCTCGCCTACAGCTTCCGGCATCAGATCATGAACAAAGAGATCGAATCCGGCGTTTTGCAATCTTTTGGCCATAGGACGCCCCATGGCGCCTAGGCCGATGAATCCCACCTTCATAATTTCCCTCTCCTTTAAAGGAATCGCTTATCCCACAGTCGGCGGCAGGCTTGTCAGAGGGGCAGCCGAATGGTTGAAGTCTCGGGTGATGGACAGCTTGCCGTTTAAGGCCGCCAAGGCGCCGAAAACGACCCCTCGGTCGACCAGGCTTTGAGCCAAAATAATGGCCTTTTCCAGAGCCCTATCGACTTCCTCGTCGGTCAGGGGGGCGACGGCGCTGGTGACCATTAGGCCAGGTATGTCCGTTTCCGGTCGCAGCCGCTCGGCGGGCAGCCGCCGGATTTTATTCGACTCCATCAAAGAGGCGTTGGCTACAGCCGTGGCCGCCGCATCGGCGATCGCCGCCGAATCGCCTATGCACATGGCCGTGTCGACTATTCCCTGCGTCAAGCTGCGTCCACCGAGGCCGCTTGAACATAATCCCCAAAAAGGTCTGACCTCGCCGCTCAACGACACCTTGTAAGCCGGCGCCGGATCTTTGAGCGAAACACGCACTCCGATTTCCGTCGTTTGTCCATGAGCCAAGAAGACCGCCACATCGCCGCCGTTGTCCACAATGGCCTTGACCGCTCCGGCTTTTTCCAGATATTCCGCTACGGCTTGAGCCACAGTTCCGGCGACTGCGGCCAGCGGCCAAAGATCGGTCTGATCTACCGCCTTGACCGCCGAGATCATGGCGTTGAAAAGAGGCTCGGCGAAATTCGGTTCCAAAGACGCGCCTGGGCGTCTTTTCAGAAGCGCCGGGGCCGGAGCGAGGCGGTCCAATAGTTTGAAGGCATAGCGGCCAGCATCCAGCGCCAGTTCGTCGTCAGGTCCGAACCGATTTTCGACGATCGTCAGCAAACGCATGGGACCATACAGCGCCAAGGATTTGCCCGGACCCGACAGCCACAGCTCGGCGGTCATGAATTCACCGTCTCAAGGTAGTCTCCATCGTCGTCGGTCTCCGTCGCCGTCGGTCTCCATCGTAGAAGATAGTCCGCCGAGTTCACGATTGAGGCGGCCGCAACGGCTTGATCGCTTCGAGATGTCCGCCCATTTCTTGATAATCCTTCAGTTCCATGGTGTATTCCAATGGACAGATCGTGGCTGGGGTCGGTGTCCAATAGAAGGAGCCCGGCTTGACCTGGCCCACATCGACCAGAAAATTTATCCCTCCTCCCGGCAGGACGTAGGCTGAGGCCCCGCCTATGGTCACCACGACCTTGTTTTGGTGCACGGCGCGAGTCATCTTCAGCGGAGAGCGGCAGACGCCGATTCGGGCGCTTCCTCCGGAACCGCCGGTGTATATAGCCGAAACTAATGACGGCTCACAGTTCTCCGTAATGGCTCGCAAAGCGTTTTTTGCTTTTTTGGTAAGCTCGATCGGGGCCAAGCGCCCGTCGGAGGTCACTTTATACATGGCCCCATTGAGGCCGGTAGTATCGGTGATCAAGACGGTTCGGCCGGGGCGGGCAATTTTTAAATCCACCCTTTTCACCAAAGACGCCGGGTCAGTGATGGATGTTCCGCCCCAGCCCGGCCCGTGATCGCCGAAATGGCGTCCTGGGGTGCTCATGGGAAAAACGAGTTCCACTCCCGAGGGTTTGGCGCCTACAGCGAGGCCGGCTACATGTCGGCTCAATTGACCAGTCACATGGGAATCAAGCACCAGCACTTCATCGGCCGCCTCCACCAGGATGGAAGCGAACATGCCGATGACGGCGCTGCCGCAACCTACCTTCATCAGGCCGGCCGGTCGACCGTCGACGACAGGGGCCTGCCCGACCTGAACCTCCAAGTCGGCCCCGTTTTTTATTTTGAGCTTAACCCTGCCGCGGTTGGCGATTTGGGTGACGGCCCGGGCGGTCGCAAATCCCGAGCCGTCGGCGGTCAGGCGGTCGGCGCCGCCGATATGAAGCATCTTCGAGCCGTACTGCTCGGTCTCAAGCATGCCTACTTCGCGGCCGTCAAAGACGATTGCCGACCCCGGCCGACCTAGGCGCCGGTCGGTATCCACCTTGACCATGACCGAGCTGTAGCTTAGGGGCACTTCAGTGGCTACGGTGACCACTTCAAGACCATGGCTGTCGCTTTGGACGATGGCTGGAGCCGGTCGGGAGTCGGGATAAGTGGTGCCGACTCCGATTGCCGTAATCAACGGTTCCCGCAGGGCCGATTTTGGCGGAGGATTCAAAAAAGGACGGACATCCGCCGTCGTCAGCGGTTTATCCAACCGCTCCAAGCAACCCCCGTCATTTTTGTAGCGTCGGCAGGCGCCTAAAAAGCCGTCGCCGATGCGACATTTGATGGGACAATGATCGCATGTCAATTTGGCTTGGTCGTCGGCATGCTCAAAAACTACCGCCTCAAAGCGGCATACTTTCAAACAGAGGCCGCAATCGACGCACAAATGGTCGTCCAGGGCGGCTTTTTCGTCTTCAATGGCGATGGCTGATACAGGACAATCGTCGGCGCACCACCGGCAACCTCGGCATTTGTTACGGTCGATTTTCATGAAAGTCGTCTTTTAAGTCGTCGCGTCAAAATCAGGCTCAGGAAAGTCGAAGCGGCATCAGCTCAAGACGACTTTTCGCGCGCCTGGCGGGGTGTTGCGACTTGTCTTCACCGTAGGGCTTCCGTCGACCATGACTAAACAGACGGCCGGCAGATCGCCGCAAGTGATCGCCTCAAGGGCGTTTTGGCCGTAAGAACCCATGGGAGCGTCCAAAACCACCAAATCCGCTTCCCGGCCTGGGGCGATGAGACCGCGGTTGAGGCCAAAGACTTTAGCCGGGTTTCCCGTGGCCATGGCTAGAGCCAAAGGCGCCTCCACCCCGCCCAGAGAAGCCACGTGAACGACCATCCTCAAGATGCCGAGGGGGACCACTCCCGTCCCGGAGGGGGCGTCGTTGCCGATGATGAAGCGTTCCAAGGCGTTACGTTTTTTGGCTTCTTCCTGGGCGATGTTGGCGGCCAGGGTGTTGCCGCAGTGAACCAACTCCAGGATATAGGACGTTTGGGCGACTAGTTTTCGGATCTCGTCGGGCGCCACAGCGGTGGGGCCGCCGTTTATGTGGGAGACTATGTCCGGATTGATTGCTATGACCTGCTCGGCGGTCACGGTGCTGGAGCCGGGGATTGAAGTCCCCCCGGTGTGCATCATGACTTTGAAGCCGTATTTTTTGGCCCAAGCGACCATCGGCGCAGCCTCTTGGGGAGACTTGACCGAACCCAGACCGACTTCTCCCACTAAACACACCCCTTGAGCAGCCAGTTCCTTGAAGTCCTCTTCTTTAAGACCTTTTTCCAGAATCAAAGCTCCAGCCAACACCTTCGCCCCGCCGGGGCGAAACTTTTGGAAAGACTTATAGGCCACAGTGGCTAGGGCCTTGGCGCCGGCAGGGTCTGTGGGGCGACCGGGCAAGTGGACTTCGCCGGCCGAGATGAAGGTGGTCACTCCGCCGTGGTGAGCGCTTTCGATGAAACCAATCTGGTTTTGTCGAGGAGTGAAGTCGCCCAAGACCACGTGGCAATGCGTGTCGAAAAGACCAGGGCAGACCGTCGCGCCCTGGCAATCAATGACCGAATCGGCTTTATGGTTAAGGTTGCTGCCGATTTCGGCGATCAGCTTATCCTCGATGAAGATGCTGTCGGCCTTAAGCAAAGGCTCATTAAAATCACCGCTGATCAATGTGCCGATATTCTTGACGAGTGTAGTCATGATCCACCAGGATTTAAATTGTAGGTTGAGCTAGAGATTTAACTAGAGATTGAAAAGAATTAACACTACTAAAAAAAATACTAAAATAAAAATATTTACGGCAAATTAGACGTTATTCAGAGCAGCAGCGGCGAATAACCATGGCAGGGGTCAACGAAGACCGTCTTCGCCCTTTATTTCCGAGACTTGCAGTCCGCCCACCCGCGGATGGGGGCGACCGGAATCGGTCACGCCGACGATCAGCACCAGCTCGTCGTCTGCTGGGGCATCGGAGATGCGCACTTCCATAGCGTCGAAATGGGAACGAACAAAAGCGGCGTCTTTATGGCCCAAGGGCAGATCAATGGCCGTGCCGGGGCCGCCCATTTTTTTCGCCGAAGGCAAAAGAGCCTTTCCTCCGCCGACGTTTTGGCGTATAGGCTTTCCCAACGAAGGGTGCATCAAGGCGGCGCAGTGCTCTCTCTCGCCTTTCAAGCCGACTAT
>JAISZP010000257.1 GCA_031269135.1 Deltaproteobacteria bacterium
CCCGGCGCCATAAGAAACATCTGCAAGGCTATGGAGCTCAGCGTCGGCGACTTTAAGCTTGTTCTGGAATTAAGAGCGGGAGAAGACTACTCCGAGAGTTGGAAGAAAGACCTCAAACCCATAGCGATAAACAAGGACTTCATCATCGCGCCTTCTTGGTGGACGGAGCCGCTTGCAGCAGATAAGAACGCCAAAGTGCTCCGACTGGACCCAGGGTCGGCCTTCGGCAGCGGTCATCATCCCACCACCTATATGTGCCTTAAAGCGCTCAGCGATCTTAGCTTAGAAGCCAATCATCCTGCATCCATCCTGGACTTGGGCGCAGGCAGCGCGGTGCTGGCTCTCGCAAGCGCCCTCATGTTTCCTCAGGGGCGCTTTGCAGCCATCGACAATGACCCTGAAACCTCATTCGCCGCCAAATCGAATCTGGCTTTAAACAACCTAGCCGACAAGATTGAACACCAAATCGCCTCCATAGAAGAGATTGACGGCCCTTTCGATCTGATAGTCGCAAACCTCACCCGCAACACTCTCGTAGCGCTCGCCAAACAGATGGCCCTGAAAACCAAAACTCCAGGCAAGTTGATACTTTCGGGCCTGATCGAAGAGCAGGTCGCCGACGTCGTGAAAGCCTTCGGAGCGCTGGGGTTTCACCCCGTCCGCCACTTGTCGATGGCCGAGTGGTCGGCTCTGCTTTTGTCCAACGCGGCCCATGCCGGGTCGAAGCCCGTCAAGGAACTGGTGGAAGAGCCTCGCTGGGAAGATGATCAAGATCCGGCCCAGGACGAACCTAATGGCGACGCTAGCGGCGCCGACGACACTGGCGACGCTGGCGACACTGGCCGGAGAGACGCCTTAAAGTCTAAGAGCCTTTCCTCATCCTCGGAGCCTGGGCAGTGAGAGCTATACGCCTCTTGGCCCCTACCAGCCTCGTCAGCCCGCGCCCCGGAGAACTCATCGCCTTAGACGAATCCCAAAGCCGTCACGGGATTAACGTGCTGCGCCTTAAAGCCGAGCAAATTTTGCAGCTTGTCGGCCCTTGGGGATTGGTCGGCGCTGTAGTCGAAAAGACCCAAACCAATCCTAAGGCGGTTTTATGGGCAAGGCTGTTCGGTCCGGTCCAAATGCCGCAAGATTTGGAAGCGGGAGCGCATTTGGGGTTGGCTCTGATCAAAGGCCCACGCTTTGATTGGGCGGTTGAGAAGGCCACGGAACTTGGAGCGAGGCGCCTTGTCCCTCTCGCCACCGTCAGAACCTCAGCCGCCGAGGTGGGAACCGCTAAAAAGGCCCGCTGGACGAGACTATCCCAAGAAGCCAGAAAACAGTGCGCCCGCCCTTTCCAGATGATCGTCTCGGAGCCGACTTCTCTAACCCAGTGGGTGCAAAGCGATTTGCCCTTTCCCAGATTTATGCTGGATCCTTTCGGGACGCCTTTTCCGCTGGAACCAATTTACCAGGCGACTCTCCTGGTAGGCCCGGAAGGCGGCTTGACGGAAGAAGAAAAAGCCCTAGCCGAAAGTCGGCATTTTCAAAGCGTAAGTCTGGGCGATGCTCCCCTTCGCTCAGAGACGGCGGCTATGAGCGCCCTGGCCCTCGTAGGCAGGCTCGCTCCTAAAACGTTTTCGCCGAAGCGCGAGATTCCTTGATTTAAGATTTCTTGATTTTAGATTTCTTGATTTTAGCCTGCTTGATTCTATCCGGCCTGATTGCATCCGGCCTGATTGCATCCGACCTGATTTTATCCTGCTTGGTTTTATCCGACCTGATTGTATCCTGCTTGATTTTAGGCGGCTTGATTTTAGACGATTTGGGAAGCCGTTTTCACTGCCGGGCGATGACGATGCAGACTGTTTTTTGAGACCCGCGCAGCGCCGCCGGACCCAGAGAGAAACGCCTCCCGCTCTTTTATTTCAACCATTATTTTTGCGCCTTCAAGACATTATGCCGTCAAGACCTTGACGGACGGTCAAAGAAGTCTTATTTTATATCTGTGCAGCGTCCACGCTTTCTAAAATAGTTAAGGAGCAATTTATGATAACCGTAACTCCTGTGGCCCAAGAAAGACTAAGCCAATTTTTGACCGACAATAAGGCTGACCGCAACGTTCGGGTATTTTTTCCATCCGCCGGTTGCGGCGGTCAGGGCCAACTCTCGCTAACCGTCGACGATCCTCATGATTCCGACTTCACAACCACCGTCGGCGACATAGTCTACTTGATAGATCTAAAGTTGCAGCAAATAACCGGTTCCGTAGTCATAGACTTTAAAGAAGACGGCAGAGACAGCGGCTTTGTGGTCGATCCCGAAAAAGTCCTGCCTGCCGTCGAATCCTCCGAGTGCGGCAGTTGTTGCGGCTGCGGATAAGGTAGAAACGATGATGGCGGCCAGTTCCGTCGAAAAACCCACTATCGTTTTTCCTCAAGTTCTTTGGGACGATCTCGCCAAAGTCGACCCGAACCTAGCCGCCGATATAGCCGGAGCAAAGTATGTGGGGGGACGTTTTACGGTCGATTTCCTAGGCGCCCCCCACGTAGTCGACCCTTCGGCAAGACTTGTGACCAGTCCGGCAAATAGACTAAAGGCTGATTTTCAAAAGGCTTTGGTCTTATTGGTCTACCTTGCTCAAGCGGGGCGCGGTCAACCTTACGCCCCGGCGGGAAGACTAGTCGGTCCCAACGAAATACCCGGCGGAACCATGTTTTTCCGGGGACCCCACAAATTACCCACAGCTCCTCTGGAAGAGGCCTATGCGGCCAGTCCCGAGACCCTGGCCGCAAAAGCCGTCTCCCTCGGCGCCTTTGAAGCGCCTCCCGCCCTCTTTCGGTGGCAGGTCTTGCCCCATATTGAAATCGCCTGCTACTTCGACCCTCAAGACGATGAATTTCCCGCTCAGGCCAGATACGCCTTCGACGCCAACTCCCACCTTGTCCTTCCCCTAGACGCTCTGTGGGCCTTAATCAACGTAGTCGCCTCCGAACTTCTCCCGCATGAGTAAATCATCAGTAGCCGAATAAAGCTTTGGCTGCAGCCGTCGGCGAGCCGAATTCGATTCTTGAAGTTTCGGGTTGATTAGATTTTTGATCGGCGGCGGACGTTCACAAGATTTCTTCCAACAGCTTGACGGAATGAGAGACCACCTTGGGACAGAATGTGAAAAGCAGTCCTTTTTCCATAACTATGTTCATCTCTTGAGGGAGGCTCAAGTCATG
Organism: Deltaproteobacteria bacterium; assembly: GCA_031269135.1. Lineage (GTDB taxonomy): Bacteria > Desulfobacterota > Desulfarculia > Adiutricales > Adiutricaceae > JAISZP01. Next base: position 3,210 of record JAISZP010000257.1, read on the forward strand.
ACCCAACAGCTCTCGGCAAACCGTGGAGGAGAACGTCTTTAAGAATTTTTGTTGAAATTCCACTGTTTTGGCCATGATCTGGCCTTTTTGGTATAGAGCGTCCGGCTGGTGATGGCCGTATTTCAACCCGAGGGCCATGATCGCTCCGACCACAGCTCCGCAGACCTGACCGAGACCCATGCCTCCGCCGAATCCGGCGGCCACTTTGTAGGCGGTTTCCAAATCCATTCCAAGTTTTTCGGAGGCCCCGGCGAGCAAGATTTGACCGCAGTCGAACCCTTGCTGGAATTGGGCGACGACCTCCTGTTCGCTTATCATAATCAAGTCTCCAACATCAAGTCTTCAGCATTAAGTCTCCGGCATCAAGTCTCCAAAGGTCGATCAAGGCTTTCGACATAATCCAAGTTTATGGGAATCTTATCTTCATTGCCTCGGCGGATATGACTAAAGCCGCAATTGAGGATCATTTTTCTGCAAGCAGTCATGTCCATGCCCCGGTTATCGGATGTTTCGGCGATATGGTCGCGTGGGTTGACTCCGGTTTCGGCCGTGACCACGTTTGCGCCGGAGACGTAACCGATTTCCGTCGGTTCATGAACTCCAATGTATTTCATGGTCGGCATCGAAAAGGTCGCCAGAGCGACCACGGCCACAAGGTGTCCCAGCCGAAGATTCGAGATTTGGCCGTATTTGGCCAGAGGCGTCCCTGGAACCGCCACCCGGCGCATGACGGCGTGTTGGGTGCAGCCCAGTTCGATGCCGATGAAAAGGTTGTCCAACAGTTCTTCGATCGTATGCTCAGGGCCGACAGGCTCGAGGCAACTGAAGACCTGCAGTCCGGCCTCGAGGGCGTTATACATGGTCTTTACGCGGACCTTGGGGTCCAAGTCGGTCACTGAACCTTCCCTTAACCTGCAGACATGATAGATCGCCGAGACGCCGGCTTGCTTCATGGCCGCGAAAGCTTCAACTTCGCTGTCGCCTATGTTCGACAATATCTGCGTCGAGCCGGACATCAGCTTTTTGGCCAACCGAACCTTTCCTAGAAAAAAGTCCAGGTCGTAGTCGTGCATGCCCATCAAATACAAGCCGTATAAATCATCGTCTCGGCAAAAATCAATCACTTTGGCCGCAAATTCTTCGTCGCTGATGCGGCTTGGCCGCATTTGAGCGTGATCTTTTCCGAAGGCGCAGAATCCGCAGTTGCCTGGACAAGGGGCCATCTCCAGTCCGATCTGCCCTAAAATGATCGCCGAATTGTCGTTTCTCCCCCGCACTATGTACGAAGCCGCAGATCTCACGGCATAGGCTTCCAAGGAGGATTCGTCGAACGAAAGCAGGTGGGCGCAGGCGTCTCTGTCGGGAGAGAGGCCGCCATAAGCCCTCTCCAAGATGTCGCGCACTCTTTTATCTATCAGGCCGTGCATGTCGATCGCCTTACGCCGTCGCGCCGCCGCAGCTGGAACCGGCGCCGGCCGTGCAGGCATAACAATGATTGCCGAAAACTATTCGGCGAAACAGAGAGCCTCCGTCCAAATCCCGAATGCTCCCGCGTACGTCGGCCTGTAAACCGATGGCCAAGTTGAAGTCGCAGTCGTAAAGAGCGCCGTCCCAATCCACGGAGATCTGATTGCGGCACATCATGTTTTCGACCGCCGCCGAATTGAAGGCGGCGACCAGACGTTTCATGTAGCCCGTCAGGTTGTCGCTGCGATGGAGGAAATCTCCGAACCGACCGATTGGATTATTGGTCAAGACGTAAAGGTCGTTAAAGGACACTGAAAACTGCTCCGAGAGCTTTTTCCGATACTCCCGAGCCAGGCTGTTTTGATCCGGCGGCAGGAAAGCTCCGCCGGGATTGTAAACCAGATTTAAACGTAGTTCAGGCTTGAGACCATAGCCGAGAGCGTTCAATTCCGACATCGCGGCTATGGAGTCCGCAAAGACCCCTTGACCACGCTGCCTATCCGTGTCTTGTTTAGTGT
>JAISZP010000265.1 GCA_031269135.1 Deltaproteobacteria bacterium
CCAACGCTATGTTTTCTCCGAAAAACCAGCGCTGTCCCAGACCAAAGTTCCCGATGACCCTGTCGTTCGGCATGGACCTAAAACCGATCTGGCTGAAAAGACTCGTCCGTTCACTGTCGAATATGGGCAGCAGCAGGTCGGCGTAACCCTGAAACTCGCCGTAGCGATCGAAATTTAAGCTCACTCTGGCCTGTCCATAGCCTCTAAGCCAGCCTTCAGCCCAGGAGTTCACGGCTGAATTTCCAGCCGATAAGGCCATTTGCAGAAACTGGTCGGCTATGGTTCGACGATCAAAGTCAATGATGCTGGAAGTCTGCCTACCATATGAACCGTCGGGATTGCGGATAAGTCTTTCTGCTGCGGCGGAGCTGAAATTTCCGTTTCGCCAACCTGGCGCCGTCCGGTCCGACCCGTTAGGGTCTATGCCCGGAGTTCCAATCAAAGACAGAACCTCATTAACCGCCCAGTCTAAAGGGCGTTTCTGGTAGGAAATCTGGGAAGATGTATTTTGTTCAGATGTCTTTTGTCCGGATATGACGTCGGTTTGATGCTTTTCAGAGTCATCGCCCATCTGTCGATCGACGGCCTGACCATCAATATTGGCGGCAAAAAGGAGTAAAAATGAGACTATCATTATTTTAAATATTTTTGTCGACATTTATACCTCTTAAAACTTAAGTATATAATCCTGACCGAACGGCAAACTGGTCCGGTGAGGCTTTAAGGATGTAAGCCGGGAGATGAATTTTGCCGACAAAAATATTGTTTAGGATTTTGGGAGGAGAAGCTTAGACAAATCGCCCTAAAATAGCGATATACGAGTGAATGAGTTTATGAGAGAGAGAGGCAAGCCAGAAGATGAATTTGGCCGACAAAAATAATGTTTAGGATTTTGGGTGGAGAAGCTTAGACAAATCGCCCTAAAATAGCGATACGAGTGAATGAGTCAATGAGAGAGAGAGATGTGTGTGTGTGTGTGGCTTTGTTGATTATTGAGCGGTTGCGTAAAGGAGAAATATTGGAAAGAACTCGGTCTATGCCTGTAACTTGGCCTATACCATAACCTTGGCGCAAATCAGAGGCGGAATAGTTCATCGGTGAGATATTAATGGGCATAACTGACGCTAAAATTGGAAAATGAAAGAACCAAACCAAAAAAGTCAAAAATGAATGGCTCTAAAATTATCATCGATCGCTGTGTAAAAACCCCATTTAAAGAAAATTTTTGTTTTTAACTGATTGGAATCATTTACAAAATATTTTCTAGCATGCCGATTTTAGGACTTTTTTGCGCTTCTATCTTAAAATATTTTCGGCGTAAAAGTTGTAAGCGCCATTCATTTGCGACGCTCCCAATAGATTAGTCGTATCGTTGTCCAAGGCTTGTGGTCTTTGAATTTTTTCTTCAAGTTTTTTCTTTGATTTTTTTTAGCCTGTCCCGTACGCTGCCTCAACAATAGAGCGTCCTATTAAAAAAGTCAAGGAAAAAATGAATATCTCACGAAAAAGTTCTATAAAGGATTTGAGTTGATTTTTTGCAAAATGTAGCATTATTATAATGCAAAAAACAAGAGTCATCAAGGAAAATTTTCGACCTGCGCAATTGGCGCGTCTAGTCCTCCTTCTTCTCGATAGGGGCCAGCTTAAAAGGAGTTGAATAAGATCTAAATCGATTCTATGCGTCCGCAAACTGCCTTCAAATCCTCTAGGTCATGAGAGACGAATAGGCAGGTTATTTTCGTCAGTTCCATCAGAGTGCGGATTTCTTCTCTGATTTCCGCTTTGAGTTCCGCATCGATGTTGCTGAGAGGTTCGTCGAGAAGCAGCAGTTTAGGAGCAGGTGCTAGGGCTCTAGCCACAGCCACTCGCTGTTGTTGTCCTCCGCTCAATTCATAAGGGTGACGCAAACTCAAATCGTTCATCCGGATCAGCTCCAGCATGAAGTTCACCCTCTCTTTTCTTTCATTGCGGCTCAGACGGTACAGGCCGTAGGCTATGTTCTGGGCGACCGTCATGTGCGGAAACAGACCGTAATCCTGAAAAACCAAGCCGACCTGACGCTCTTCAGGGTTAACATGTATTTTCGGACCGGCCACTTGTCGCCCGTCAATGCTTATCCGACCTTTTTGAGGACGCTCCAAACCGGCTATGAGCCTCAGCAGGGTGCTTTTACCCTCCCCGCTCCGTCCGACCAGTCCCACCATTTCGCCGGCTTGCAGTCCAAGGCTGTAGTCGGCCAATACCCAAGAGAGCTTCCTGCCCGGGTAGGAAAAATATAGTCCTTCAACTTCCAGAAACACGCGCCTCTCCTGTTTCTTCCCAAAATCTCATCAGCAATATGAAAACCGCCCCGGCTAAAATTATGCACAAAGACGGCACAGCCGTTTCTTCCAAAACTTCATTGTTGGCGAAATGATAAACCGTTGTTCCCAAAGTCTCGGTGTTGAAGGGCCGCAGAAGAAGGCTCAAAGGCAATTCTTTGAGGATGTCGATAAACACCAGCGCCGACCCGCTGAAGAGGGCGGAACGAAGAAGTGGCAGATCCACCCGAAAAAAGGTGGAGGTGACGCCTCGACCTAAGGTGCGCGAAGCCTCCGAGTAGGTCAGAGAAGTCTTGGCGAACCCGGATTCCACCGCCTGATATCCGATGGTGAAGAAGCGCAAGAAAAAGGCGAAAACCAGCATGACTATGCTCTGACTCATCGGGCGACCGCTCAGAGAAGAAAAAAATCCTACCAGGCGGTCGTCGGCCCAGGTGAAAAAACTAATCACCCCTATCGCCAATACCGCCGAAGGTATGGCGTAGCCCATTGTCGCGCCTTGCGAGAGCACGTTTGAAAAACGCCCCTTAAACTGGCGATTGGCGTTGACGGTGCCTGCCGCCGCCAACATGACGAGCGCGGTCGCCATCGCCGACACTCCCAGAGTGAATAAGACGGCCCTGGCCAGCTCGGCATCGAAGGCGGTTTCCCAACTCATCGTCAGCCAATAAAACATTTGGACCAGCGGCGCTCCGAAACCGGCGAAAACAGCCAGAGCGCACAGGCCTATAATCACGATTTGCCGGGTTCCATATACCCGACGAGGCGACAGCAGTTTTTCTCTGCTTGAGACGATGTGGTAGCGCCGGGCGTTTTGAGTCGCCTTGCGGATGAGCAAAATGATGAAGACCAAACCCAGCAGCATAAGCGCCAGCTTAACGGCCGTGTCGGCGTCCCCCATTCCGAACCAAGCGGCGAAGATGGCAGTGGTGAAGGTGCTCAATCCATAATAACTCGAAACGCCGAAATCGTTTAGAGTCTCCAGTCCGACTAAAATGGCCCCAGCCGAAGCCGAAGGCCATAGAAGAGGAAGACCTACCCGCCAAAACAAACGCAGACGCCCTCCCCCCAGAAGCAGGGCGTTTTCGAATAATGAGGCGCTTTGTTTGCGCAAAAAAGCCCGAGTAAGAATATAGACGTAAGGGAAAAGGGTCGCGCTGAAGACAAAAACGGCCCAATATCGGGCGCCGATGGCCGACATGAAGCCGCTTAAACGCAGGTCGAAATTGTCGCGAAAAAAAGTCTGGATCATTCCTGTATAGCCGATAAGGCCATCGTAAGAATAGGCGGCTATATACGGCGGAATGGCCAACGGCAGAACCAGCACGACTTCAAAGAAACGCTTGCCCCAAAAATCGTATAAACTCATCAGCCAAGCCAAGGTCACGCCGATGATGAAGGCTAAGGTGGACGACAAGACCGTCAGCAGCAAGGTTTCGGCAAAATAGGCCCTAAGCAGGTGATCGCGGACGTAGTTCCAGTATTCGCTGGAAGCGGAAAGCAGACCACCGCCCAGGGCCAAAAACGGGAGCAACACGGCTACAAACGAAAAGACCCGTGTCGCCGTCCAGATGTTCTCGGAAGCCAGTCGAGCCAAAGTTCGACCGACGCTGAAAGAGGAAACGCTTATTTCCAGCCGCCTTCCGCAAAGAACTGAATCGCTTTGGGATTATTGGTTCCAAGCACGGAAAAATCTATTTCCTGGGTCTTAAAAGATCCCCAACCCTCCAGCAGCGGATTCTTTTTGGCCTTGGGATTGACCGGAAACTCGTAGTTTTCGGCTGAGAAAAGCTCTTGAGCGACGACATCAGTCAGAAACTCCACCAGCTTGACGGCGTTATCCTTGTTTTTGGCTTCCTTGGTTATGGCGATGCCGCTGACGTTGATATGAGTGCCTGTGGTGTCTTGGTTCGGGAAGAATATGGCCACTTTTTCGGCGGCCTTGACTTCTTCCTCGTCTTTGGAATTAAGCATCTGACCGATATAATAAGTGTTCATCAGAGCGACGTCGCCTAGACCGGCCGCGATGTCCTTGGCCTGCGACCTATCGTTGCCCTGGGGGGGACGGGCGAAATTGGCGACAATTCCTTTTACCCAGGCCAGAGCTTGCTCCTCTCCGTCGAGACTGATCAACGAGGACAATAAGGATTGGTCGTACAGCGCCGAAGAAGGACGGGCGACCACCTTGCCGCTCCATTTAGGATCGGCCAAATCCTCATAAGTCGACAAGTCTTCAGGTTTGACTCTCTCTTTTGAGTAAACTATTATCCTGGCTCTTGTGGTTAAGCCGACCCAGGCGTTATCCTTGTCGCGGAGCGAAGCAGGCACATTTTCCATGACGACAGGCGAGTCGATCGGCTGGAGGATGCCGGCTACTTTAGCTGTGTTCAACACGCCGCCGTCGACGGTGATGAACACATCGGCTTCGGTTGCGGCCCCTTCCCTTTTGATTCTTTCGATCAATTCCGGGGCTCCGGCGCTGACGACGTTGACTTTGATTCCTGTCTGCTCCTCAAACAAAGCATAAAGCGCTTTGTCGGTTTCATAATGGCGTCCTGAATAAACGTTGACTATTCGATCCTGGGCCAAGGCCATGGAACTCAGACCAATAAATCCAACCAGAGCGCAAAAGATAAAGGCTATTCTTCTAAGCATAATGTGACCCTCGATGTTACGTCAGATGACGAGTTGGGGTGAAGAAAATTCGACATCAGCTTATCAAAGTTGCAATTGAGAATCAATAAAAATTTTGCCATGTCGCTTTCTTTTCCGTAAAAAAATAAACTGACTGCTTAAAGCCGGGAAATGCTTGATTGGCGCTTGTTTGACGGTTTGATTGGATTTTTGATCGGCTTTGAGATTGGCGTTTCGGCTGGATTTTTGAATGGATTTTGAATGGCGTTTGAATATCTTGACCGGCAGACGCCATAG
>JAISZP010000280.1 GCA_031269135.1 Deltaproteobacteria bacterium
AAAATCAGTAATTTCTTTGAAAACATGCGCTGTTGTGATATATTAAAAAATTATCGACTTGTAGCTCAATGTCGAACTGAAAACAAATACTTATCTCATTTAGCGTCATTTATTATTCAAATCAATCTCAAAGCAACGTTTTTAGACGTAACTATCGCTCTACTCCTTCAAATGTCTTACTGCCGAGTCGGATTGGTCGGTTTTGCCCGTAGCCAAAACCTCTCGCCAAGCACCGCCGACTTTTTATGTCCATTAAAATGAGCCGACACTTAAAAATGACCACTTGTTTCGCTCGTCGGCGAATCGACCTTTAGCCTTAACACCCTCCATCAAGGTTTATTTTAGACTTAAAACGCGTTACATGCGCCAGACCGTAAATCTTGCACTTTTCTGCAGGAAGACTTACTAAATTGATAGGGGCACTTGCTCGATGCTTCACGCATTGACGACACAAATCAACAATTTCATTTCTAGGCTTGGAATCGGTCTCAAAGGCAAGCTGATCACCATATTTATATTGGTAAAGGTTTTGCCGCTCATCCTTTTGGCGGTCATAGCCTGGCGACAAGTCACCATTCAAGGAGATACGCTCAAAGACATCTCGGTTGCGGATTCCTCCAAAGCTCTGCATAACAGCGCCGTCGAAAACATCGAACGCGTCACTACTTCGATCGCCCAGAGAGTCGCATACTTCCTCTACGAACGAGACGACGACTTGAGGTATCTCTCCAATACCGACATCACCGAAAAATCTCTAAGAGCCTTCATCGAAAACCAAACCGGCCCGATGGTCATTCCGGGCGTTTGGGCGCTTTCCGACGACGAGCAAAAGTGGGAACTTGAAACGGACTTCCCTGAGATCGGCTCGACCGGATTTTCGACCAACTCTGAAAATGACGACATGGACGGATTCCGCCCCAGACCGCCGGACCAATTTCAGACCAGACAGGTTCCGCTTTACGACGAGATAACCTATCTCGACCTCGGCGGTCAGGAATTGATAAAGGTCGTAGCCTCTCAGTCGACTAAAAAATACTACCCCTTGTCCAGAGACCTAAAAGACGTCTCTAAGAGAGAAAACACTTACGTCAAGGCCGAGACTTACTTTGAAGAACTCAAAGATATGGAGCCAGGCGCCATCTACGTCTCCGACGTGACGGGCGCCTACATCGGGACGAACTACATCGGCATGTACACGCCTCCAATCGTCGCGAAGGCCGCCGAAGACAGACAATACCCGATCGCCTACAATCCTTTGACTCAGGCCTATGCCGGCATGGAAAACCCCAACGGGCGACGTTTTGAAGGAATCGTCCGCTGGGCTGCCCCCGTCGCGGGAGCTGACGGGAAAAAAATCGGCTACCTGACGATGGCTTTAAACCACGACCACATCATGGAGTTCGTGGACCACGTCACCCCCATGAACGAGCGCTCCACGCTGCTGCCCAGCGCTTATGAAGGAAACTACGCCTTCATCTGGGATTACAAAGGCCGCAGCATATGTCACCCCAGACATCATTCCATCGCCGGCTTCAATCCGATCACCGGAGACCCTGAGATCCCTTGGCTGGAAACCTCCATCTATGAAGGTTGGAAGGCCAGCGGTCTAAAAAAATGGACTGATTACGTCAAAGACTACCCTATCTTCTTTGAGCAGACGCGCACCAAAAAACCGGCCCCGGAGTTGACCAAAGCGGGCTTGGTCGGCTTGGACTGCCGTTATTTGAATAACGCCCCTCAGTGCATCGGCTGGATGGATCTGACCGGCGGCGGCGGTTCAGGTTCTTTATTCATCCTCTGGAGCGGCTTATATAAACTCAATACGGCTGCGGCTATCCCCTACTACACCGGACACTACGCTCCGTCGGAGGAAAACGGCTTCACCCGTAGAGGCTTTGGGTTCGTGGCCATCGGTTCCGGGTTGGAATCATTCACAAAACCCGCTAAAGAGACGGAAGCCATTCTAACCCAAACCGTCGCGGAAAACCTCAAAGGAACTTTCATTCAATTAGTCGGGTCGACGGCTATCCTGCTCGTCTTGGTCATCTTCATCGCCATCTGGATGGCCACCGTCATCACCAACAGCATAAAGGCCCTAATCGTCGGCATATCGAGGTTTAGAGCCGGAGAGCGTCAATTCAGATTCGACAAAAAGTTCAAAGACGAATTCGGGACATTGGCCGACAGCTTCGACGACATGGCCAACAGCCTTGAAGACTCCTTTAAGAATCCCATAACCATCATCAACATGGACTGGAAGATCATCTACATGAACTCTCACAGTCTAGAGCGATATCAGACCACACTATCGGAGATTGCGGGCAAAAATTATCACGACGTGTCGATCTTCGTGCCGGGGTCGAAATACTGCCCCATCGCGGCCCTTAACGAGGGCAGAGAGGTCGAGATACTCTTCGAGGAAAAAGTCGGGCGCTACATCAAAGGCGTCGCCAACTACTTCTACGATCAAAGCGGCAGCAAGGCCGGCTACATCGTCGAAACCCAAGACGTCACCGAAATGGTTCTCAAACAGCTTGAACTTGAAAAAGCCATGAATATAGCCAAGCAGGCCAATGAACACAAAGGGGAATTTCTGGCTCACATGAGCCATGAAATCCGTACCCCTATGAACGCCATCATCGGACTATCCTCCATCGTCAAAGGAAATTTGGAACACATCCATTCCGACGCGCCGGAGTTTTTGGAAAGCAAAGAAAACATCAAACAGATAGAGACCTCTTCGCTGCATCTGCTGGGCCTGCTCAACGACATCCTGGATCTTTCCAAGATAGAGGCCGGAAAGATAGATCTCTCCAACGAGATCACGGAATTGAAGATGCTGGCCAATACGGTCACCAGCATCATGAAGACCCGTTGCAAGGAAAAGAATATAAAATTTGAAACCGACGTCGATTCCTACTCTCCTTCGACCTTCATCACCGACCCCTTGCATCTGAGACAAGTATTGATAAATCTAGCTGGAAACGCCGTCAAATTCACGCCGGAACTGGGGACGGTGGAGTTTAAAATCACCAGACTGGACCGTATAGTTGAAGGCAATGAAGCTAAATCTCTGATGCAGTTTTTGATTAGAGACACCGGCATCGGCATTTCCGAAGAGGCTCTCAACGCCATCTTCAGGCCCTTTGAACAAGGCGGCGGAAAGATCACCCGACAATACGGCGGAACCGGTCTGGGACTCACCATAAGCCGCCACATAGTGAAACTTTTAGGCGGCGACATCAAGGTAAAGAGCACTGTAGGAAAAGGAAGCGAATTCAGCTTCGAGATCTGGCTTCAAGAAACGAAAGAGAAAATACCTACCGCAGCGATCACCTCGTCGAATTTCAAGGATCGCTTCATCGGCAAAAGAGTCCTTTTGGTCGACGACGTCGAACTCAACCGCAAGATAGCCAAAGCCATGCTTAAAACCACGGGCATCAACGTCGACGAGGCCATCGACGGGTCTGTCGCCGTAAAGATGTTTGAAGAGTCGGAAGATAATACTTACGACATAATCCTTATGGACGTGCAGATGCCCATCATGGACGGCTACCAAGCCAGCTCCGCCATACGACAGCTCGATCGACGCGACGCCCATCAAGTGCCCATAATCGCTCTGACCGCCAACGCTTTTAAGGAAGATATCGATAAAGCCTTGAAGGCGGGCATGAACGCCCATATCGCCAAGCCTATAAAGGCCGACAAGATTGTCGAGATCATGACCAAACATATGGTGGTCTAAAGAATTAAGCCCCTTGAAAAAATCAAATCCACTGTTCGCCGGCTGCTTGAATAAACTTGAAGGCGACTTGGTTCACCGGGAGGGCCTGCTTCAAATCCGAAAGCGGATTTTGCCTTTACCATGCTTTGTCTTTCCTATGCTTTGCCTTTATATGCCTTTACAGCCTCATTTTCTTCTTGCCTTGCGCCGCCAATGGTGGTAAAAAACTACATAGCTTGACCAGCTTCCGACCAGATTGACGTCTATTTTCATGACAATAGAGATCCGCCTGGAAGGAGAGCTGGTTTTTTTTGGCCTTTGATCTTTAGAACCGCCGCCGGTTCGCCGACTATGCCGCCCTTATCGGTTCGCGCAGGTTTGAGCGCCGCCTTTTTTCCAAAGTTTTTCCATTGTTTTTTTCAAGAGGTTTTTCCAGGGTATCTTGTTGATGAGCAGCCGCCGCACAAACGTCATATTAACCATCCTATTTTTGCTTGGACTCCCGCTGACCATCTGGGCTCACGACGTGCTCGAAACCAAAACCACGCCCCCGCCGGTGCCGGCTGCTCCCCAGCGCATCGTTTCCTTAGCTCCCAGCATAACCGAGACCCTCTTCGCCTTAGGCCAGGGCGATCAAATAGCGGCCGTCTCTCAGTACTGCGTCTATCCGCCCCAAGCCCAATCTCTTCCAAAGGTCGCCGGTTTCAGCGACATCAACTTTGAAGCCGTCCTTCGTCAACGCCCCGACTTGGTCGTTTTGCCGATTGATAAGACCGCCAATCAAAAGGAGCTTGAAAGACTGGGGATTACGGTGATGACCTTAGACACCAGAAACTTGAAAGGCTTTTTGCGGACGGTGCAAGAGCTAGGCGCGGCTACAGGCCATCAAACCGAGGCGCGGCAAGTCCAAGATCGAATAATGGAGGCTATCGCCCAAGCCGAGCTTATGGCCGCCGGTCGTCCGAGGCCCACCGTCTTGTTTTCGGTGATGCACTCTTACCAAGGATTCGGCTACATAACTGAGATAACCGCCGTTGGACAAGACGGATTTTTTAGCGAGCTTATCGATATCGCCGGCGGCGAAAATCTCTACAAAGGCCCTTTGTCGTTTCCTAAGCTCTCAAGAGAAGCGATCATGACCTTAAACCCCTCCATCATAGTGGACTTGATCCAAGGGACGGAACAAGTCGATCAAGCGCTATCCGACTGGAAAGGGCTTACGACGGTCGATGCGGTGAAAAACGATAAGCTCTTTTTGTTCACCGACCAATCAGACACCGTCCCAGGCCCCAGGATCTATTTGACCATCACCAAACTATCGCAAGCTCTTCAGCCTCAGGCCTGGGCCCAGGCCAGCCAGGATGCTCAGGCTTTGACCATAACCGAATAACAATGACGGACCAAATGATGCGCCATGAATGACCGACACAACTCCCCCATTTTAACGGTGGAGAATTTAAGCTTCACCATCGACAAAGTAAATGTCTTGACCGACGTCAGCTTTCAG
>JAISZP010000104.1 GCA_031269135.1 Deltaproteobacteria bacterium
TAGCTCAGGCCGCCGGTGACCATCGACATCAGTACGGCTCAACAGAAGATGCGCAGATAATGGTTGTCCACATGATCTTTGAATCCGGCATAGACGTGCATAGTGCTCCATCAAGCGCCGACGGTCCGAATCCGCTGACTTAGCTCTCGAGCTTTACGCTTCCAGCGCCTTGAGTCACGTGCCTGTCTTGAACTACAAATCTTACTGCGCCCTCGGCGATATTGTCGACCCACGTCGACATCAATCGCTCGCCTGTCAAAAAGCGGAAGGAGGCTTATAAAAAGAAAGCCCACCGAGGGACCCCCGATGGGCTTAAGGCGACTTCGTTTGCTCCGTCATATTTAAGACTAGACATCTTTCTAGCTTGTTTCAAGGAATCGACCTGAAAACGACTAGAGAAAGCCGATATGGACGTTAGACGGCGACAAAAGTCGAAAAATATACGTCGATCTTGTCCTAATAATTGCCGTGCAAGACGATATCGTCGTTTAATTTTAGAAGTTCGTAAAGTCGTTGAATATTTTTTTATAAAACTTGGGTACGGAGTTTTTTTTGACGATGTGAAGGTCATCCCGGCAAGACGATTGCAGCTCGCTCGCCGGCCTGCGCCGCTTAAGACGATTAACTGCCGGGCCGTCATATAATCTATGACCGGGGAAAGCTAATCGCCCTTCTTCCCATGTTCCGGTTCAGGGCAGTTGGAAATGCCGCTGGGAATGCTGCTGGATCATCTGACTACTGATGGATCCTCCGACTACCGAGGCTTGAGCTATGGAGCCGATTGTTGCGCAAGGACGCAGATGTCTGGTGCGTTTATAAGCTCACTTGTAGGGACTCTCGGACGAAAATATTGATCAATGACATCGGCCGCGGAAAGAGAGTTTTTTGAAATGGTCGAGACCTTTTTCTTGCTTGACTGCCGCTGGATTCTACTTCAAAATTTGACCCTCAAGCCGGAATTATCTGGTATAATAAGCAACGTCCTAATTTCAACCAAACTTCAACTCTCAGAGCGGATCTTTAAATGTTCTAAGAGAGCCTTACAGTTTTGGAGCTAAAGTCCATGATCGACTCTTTCGGCCGCACAATCGACTACGCCAGGTTATCAGTCACCGAACTGTGCAATCTTCACTGCGTTTACTGCCGACCTTACGAAGAGTCGCCGCCATGCCATAGCATGCCTTTAAAAGACATAACGACTATAGTGGAAGTTCTAGCCAAATTGGGAGTCACTAAATACAAAATAACCGGAGGCGAGCCGACTCTCAGAGCCGATATCGTTGAAATCGTATCGACGATTAAAGCCGTAAAGGGAGTGAAAAACGTCACTTTAACCACCAATGGCCTTTTGCTCGACAAACTCTCGGCGCCGTTAGGCCAAGCCGGCCTAGACGCCATCAATGTGAGTCTGGATTCGCTTGACCCGAACTCCTACAGACGCCTTACTCGCAACGGACGCTTAGAACCGGTTCTAGCCGGCCTTGAGGCCGCTTATAACGCCCGGATCCCGGTAAAAATAAACTGCGTCCCTCATAGCTCTCTTACCGAGCAAGATCTGTTGGATCTGGCGATGGTGGCCAAGGAGCGTTCCATCCACGTCCGCTTTATCGAACTCATGCCCATTGGACCCGCCGGCGAGCTTACAGGTCACGCCCCTGATTCGATTTTCGCCGCCATCGAAAGACGCTTCGGTCCTCTCACCCCTACGACTTTAGCTTACGGAAACGGCCCGGCTTCTTACTACTCTCTTGACGGCTTCAAAGGTTTAATAGGCTTTTTAAGCGCCTTAAACTCCTGTTTCTGCGAGCGTTGCAACCGCATTAGAGTGACCTCGGATGGTTATCTTAAGACGTGCCTGCACTTGGATAAAGGCAAAAAACTAAACATGGCCGACAAAGAAGACTTAGAGCAAACTATCCTCAAAGCCGTCCAACAAAAACCTAAACGCCATCTTTTCAATACGCCTGACGCTCGCGCCTGCGACCGTCCGATGAACCGCATCGGCGGCTGAAAGATCTGAAAGGTAAATTCGTGTCTCGAGAAAAATTTGCAACCATTGTAGCTGTATGCTTGAGTGAAAAAAAAGGCACTCCCAAACAAGCCGTGGAATCTGTTCTCCTAAAGCAAGACTTTGGCCTGTCGGGAGACGCTCACGCCGGAAACTGGCACCGCCAGGTGAGTTTATTAGACTTTGGAAAAGTGGAAGAATTTAACGCCAAGGGCGCAAACGTAGGGCACGGAGACTTTGGGGAAAACCTTTTGGTGCAAGGGTTAGATCTAAAAAACATTCCGGTCGGCGCCAAATTGAAAGTCGGACCGACCACTTTAGAGATAACGCAGATCGGCAAAAAATGTCACAGTCATTGTGAAATCTTCCACCGAGTCGGTGATTGCATCATGCCCAGAGAAGGAATATTCGCCAAGGTATTGCAGGGCGGCGTGGTCAAAAAAGGCGACGCCGTGGAAATTTTAAATGGATTGACTTCGTCTCAAGATTGATTTCAACTCAAGATGACTTCAACTCAAGATGACTTCAATTCAAGACTAATTTTTCACTTATGGAATTTATCTCGCAAGCAAGTTTATTGGGCTTTGGCCGACTCGCTCTAAAGCGAGCTTCGCCTAATAGCGCCGCTTGGAGCAAATCATGTTCGCTCCCGCGCTCTTGGGTTCTTTATGAAGCGCCCTTGCTGTGACCTTTCATCTTTTTGACGCAAAAAAGTCCCCTCTTTTCATAAATGATTCAATCAACAATACGTTCTTCATAGGGAATTTTTCCGGGTTCCGCAGATCGGCAGATCGGCAGATCGGCACGTCAGTAGTTCGGCAGATCGGTAGTTCGGCAGCCCCTAGCCCCGCCCTCGCGCAATACCAGCTTGTCGGCTTGCCAAAAAATAGTAGAGTAAATTACGCGAATGATTATGAACACGCATCCCTAGGCGCTATGCCGAAAACTCCACGAGAAAACCCTATGCGGAAAAACAAATGCTGCGCAGGCTTATGACGGAACGGCAAATGCCGACGTTTTCGTGATGCGCTTTGAACTCGATTTTGAACTCGATGATGCCGGAAAAATTGCGAAAACTGCGGAGGCTCTGGCGCTCAGAAGGCAGATGCCGTTGCCGCCGCTGTCGGCAAAGTTCGTGAAAGAAAATGTGGGAGTAGACTTGCTTGCGAACAAGGCTGGAATTTAGCTCAAGCGAGCGGCAGTTTGGAAAAAACTTTCTTGATCGCTGAAAGCATCGAAGCCCTGCAGATATCGACCAACTAAAAACGGAAAGAGGGCGATAAGCCCTCCTTCCTTCGGTGAACCTTTATTTTAGATGTCTTGACCATCGGCTGTTAACCTAGGGTCGCAGCTGTCATCAACACCTCCTTTGTTGGTGGTTAAAGAAACTCTTAAGCGTTTAATTTTCAGACGGCAGTTTTGAAACCCACCGCAAAGTCACGATCAAATCTCCTCTCCTGGCCTCTTTCGGCTGGTAGCCGCCGGCTTTGGGCAGTCTAAACTTTCCTCTTTCAGCCATTTCGGAAGTGACCGTGACTTTAATTTGAGCGCTCTGTTCGATAGAGCCGGTTCCTTGGCATTTAGGGCAAGTTTGCGCGCGATATATGTTACTGTCCCACTGCTTGCGGGAAAGAGTCTTTCCCTGGCCCAAGCAACGAGGACAGGCTTGAAAAAGGGTGGTAGGCAACACCAGCGTGAAAGGAGCATCGTCTTTGGGGCGTACCAAGGCCAAGTCGAAGTAGACGTCGAGGCCCATGTTTCTTTGCCCTTCAAAGACAAAAGGGGTGGAAGAGAGTTTAAAAGACCGACCGCGTTTATTCTTCGGCAAGTTCTTCAGAAGACTTTGGTAGGCTTTATAGGCCTTTCTAAACTTATCCGTATCGGCAACGCCTTTGGCGGTATCGGGGTGATAATCTTTGGCCAAGCGCCTGAAAGCCGCCTTTATTTCCGATTCGCAGGCGCCCTGTCTTAAGTTTAATTCTTGATATGCGCTGGTGTTCATTTTCTTTTCTCCGCTGATTGACGAAACCGATATAGATTACAAAGCCGACTTGATTAACAAAGCCGTTTCGATTAGCAGTGCCGACTTGAGATAAAGCAACTACCATGCCATCGCTATTTATTCAATAAAATCAATATGTTAAGCGCAGATCTCCTGCTCTTTACTGCTAAAGTGCGCAGACGGCTTCACAGCAAAGCCGATTAACTGGTCTTGGTTGGTCACGGAAAAAGGAAAGAAATGTTGAAAGAGGAGGTTTTTTGGCGAGATTGTTATGAAAACTGGAGTAATATTAAGACGTTACTTTAGAGGCAGGCTCTATGTGAAGACAAATTCACAGTAAAAGATGCCTTACGATGTCGTAAGGTGGTTTTGCTGTGAAACTATCTTCACAGCTTTGCGATTCCAATTTTAGCCGGGAGTTAAACAGCTCAGACGCCTGCGACGCGCAGGCGGATGCCGTTGCCGTCCCACCAAGCGCCCTGCCTGGCCCCCCTAGCCGGCCCCCTACTTGGCAAAGTTCGCCAAGGAAAATATCGACATGCACGGGAGCTTGCCTCGTCAAGCCGATTATTCATCGCGCGATATAAGCCGCTTTAAAGGCTATGCCGATTGCAAAGGCTATGTCGATTGCAAGAGCTTCGTCGATGGTGAAAGCCGCGTCGATTGTGAAAGCCGCGCAAAATACGCTCAGTCCTGCGGCAGTTGAAACCAGGTCGTCTTTATTGCCATTGTCGAAACACTTTCTTGAAAAAGTCTTAACAATATACTTGAATTTTTTTTCTCAAAGTATTATCATCATGCATGCTTAAAATGCAGCTGTAG
This sequence comes from Deltaproteobacteria bacterium, assembly GCA_031269135.1. GTDB lineage: Bacteria > Desulfobacterota > Desulfarculia > Adiutricales > Adiutricaceae > JAISZP01. The sequence goes on from JAISZP010000104.1 coordinate 4,833, forward strand.
GACAACCCTTTGATGGTTCCTTGGACCTTCAGACAAACAGCTGTTATTTTTGCGGAAATTGGTATTCTTCCAACCTCTATTGTTAGGTCTGCGAAAATCCCACGCTATAGGTTACGAAACGCTTCAGCCGTCTAAAAGCTTTCAGAAGCTTTGCGACAGCTTTTTGAAGTTTTGAGAACTAATGTTTAAACCTCTAAATATTCCATCTCTGGTTGCGATCTTGCTGGCGCTCATGTTTCTGCCTGCGGCTTGCACACCTTTAGATACGCCTAGCTCCAAACAGGTTTCCGTTGAAAACGTCAGAAATCTCCAGGCTCTAGGCCAGATGGGACAACCCAAGACGGATTTTGTCCTGCCGGCGGTAGTCACCCTTTGCGGAGAAATAATCCCATTGGAGCGACCAGCCGTCAGGGAACGACTTGAATATGAATTTTTGTTAGCCGTTAATCACACTGCCCAAGTCGAGCTCTGGCGTCGCCGAGCTAAAAGATATTTCCCCCTGATTGAAGCCGCTCTCGCCAAAGCCGGTCTACCCGCCGATCTAAAATACCTGGCGGTGGCCGAAAGCGATCTTAGGCCCTCCGTCTCTTCCCCTGCAGGGGCCACAGGCATATGGCAATTCATCCCATCCACAGCAAGACAGTTCGGCTTGGCGGTCAATAAAGAACAAGACCAAAGGCATTTACCTGAACCGCTTCTGCAAATCGGCGTAAGGTACCTCTCCAACCTGCACGCCAAATTCGGAAGTTGGTCTTTGGCCATGGCCGCTTACAACAGCGGCGACGCCAGGGTCGCCAAGGCCATTAGCAGCCAAGGCGTCGATGATTACTATCAATTAAATCTGCCTGCCGAGACGCAGCGTTACGTCTACCGTATCGCGGCCATAAAAGTCGTCTTGGAAGGCGCCGGTTATTACGGTTTTCACCAAACAGCCGCGCCGAATCTATATAAACCAAAGGAGTTTTACGAAACTACCCTTACTTTTCAAGAGCCCATCACTTGGGTCGCTTTGGCCCGCCAATACCAAACCGACTACAAGACTCTCAGGCTTCTGAACCCGCATATTTCCATGCCGATTCTTAAAGGAGGCCCCTTTCCGATAAGGCTCCCCCAAAAACCCCCAACCGACGTTATTGGCACTTAATTTGCATTTAATATTTTCTGTAAGTGACCCCAGGTCCCTCATCGACCTAGGTCACGGTTTTTGAAATCTTTGGCTTTCTTTTCTTTGTTGAATTATAGCCGAGAGAAACTCCTTTCTTCACTAAAGAGGTGGGTGACTAATGGCAACAGACCTAAGCATCGGAGAAGCTCCAGTTAGATCTAATCAAACATTCGCTTGCAACTATGCGCCACAGTGTTTGTGGTACGAAACAAATGCCTCGACGAGCACTATTTGCATCAACCGCGAAACTTTAGCCTGTCAAAAGCGCTGCGAAGAAGTTTTCGGACAAAAAGGTTTTGGACCATACCAACAATCCTCTAAATCTGCTAATTAGACGCTTTTACCGATAGGTGCGTTTTTTCTCACATTAACGAATCAATGCTTTTTTTTAAATAAATATATAACGGTGTTGACAATATGGCTTTCATACAGTTAGAACGTCTATTCGTTACCTGACTTTGTCCTAACAATATCGTTGTCGCGAGGTTGCTCGTTGTGTTGCCGATAATCCCTATTGTGGAGTTTTTTACTG